>NZ_JBXXJK010000011.1:0-95742 GCF_057628075.1 Blastococcus sp. OS1-29 | reverse complement strand
GTCGGCAGCCCCTCAGCGATCAGCCTCCAGAACCTGCGCTCGATCTCCTTCGGCAGCCGCAGACGCGCCATCGACACCACCCCAAATCACCGGGGTGTTGCATCGACCCCTTGAACCCGAGCGGCTGATCACCACGAGTTCGTATGACTCGGGGATCCGGTTCGGCCGGTGGGTCGTCGTCCGGTGGGTCGTCCTCCTCCGGTGAGCTGTCGTCGGAGTCCGGGTCGTCGGGCGCGGCGTGGGCGGGCTCCCGGTCGTCGTCGGCCGGGTCGGCAGTCCGGTCGTCGTCGTCGCGCTTCGCGTGCCGGCCGCGCTCGTGCTCACCCGCATTCGGTTCGGTCGTCGTCACCGGATCCGTCCCTGGGCCGTATGTGGAACTTCGGGACACAGGATGCCCGGTCGCGGGGCACATTGGCTGGCCGGGCGGGCGCCGGGACCGCCGTGTACGAATGCAGGAATGCGTTACCGGAAGCTGGGCCGCACCGGCCTCGACGTCTCACCCGTGTGCCTGGGCTGCATGAGCTTCGGCGACCCTAACCGGGGCAACCACCCGTGGTCGCTGGACGAGGAGGCGAGCCGGCCGCTGATCCGCCGGGCGCTGGAGGCCGGGATCAACTTCTTCGACACGGCGAACGTGTACTCGGCCGGGTCGAGCGAGGAGATCGTCGGCCGGGCGCTGAAGGAGTTCGCCGACCGCGACGGGGTGGTCATCGCGACGAAGGTGCACGGGCAGATGCGGCCCGGCGCGAACGGCCGCGGGCTGTCGCGCAAGGCGATCATGACCGAGATCGATCACAGCCTGCGGCGGCTGGGCACCGACTACGTCGACCTGTACCAGATCCACCGGTGGGACCCGCACACGCCGATCGAGGAGACGCTCGAGGCGCTCCACGACGTGGTGAAGGCGGGCAAGGCGCGCTACATCGGGGCGTCGTCCATGTACGCGTGGCAGTTCAGCAAGGCGCTACACACCTCCGAGCGCAACGGCTGGACGCGGTTCGTGAGCATGCAGGACCACTACAACCTGCTCAACCGCGAGGAGGAGCGGGAGATGCTGCCGCTCTGCGCCGACCAGTCGATCGCGGTGCTGCCGTGGAGTCCGCTGGCGCGCGGCCGGCTCACGCGCGACTGGGACGAGACGACGTCGCGGTCGGAGACCGACGAGTTCGGCAAGAGCCTGTACGACCCGGCGTCGGACAGGACGATCGTCGAGCGGGTGGCGTCGATCGCCGAGTCGCGCGGCGCGCCGCGGGCGCAGGTCGCGCTGGCCTGGCTGCTGTCGAAGTCGGTCGTGACCTCGCCGATCGTGGGGGTCACGAAGATGACGCACCTGGACGACGCGATCGCCGCCGTGGACGTCGCGCTCACCGCGGACGAGATCGCGTCCCTGGAGGAGCCGTACACCCCGCACCCGGTGGTCGGCTTCTGAGGTCCACGGCCCGGCGGGTCAGGCCGTCTCGGGCACCCGCAGCTCGGACACGACGAGCTCGAACTCCGCGACCTCGGTGATGGTGCGGTGCATGTTCTCCATGAAAGCGGTCCGGAACTCGGCGGCCCGGTCGCGCGCCGCGCGCATGTCCTGCGGGCTGTCGTAGGTGACGGTGACCGCGCTGCCGCCGCTGCTGCGGTCGATCAGGACGCTGACGCTGCAGCAGCCGGGCAGTTCCTCCAGCTGGGGCAGCACCGTCATCCGGAACGTGTCGATCATCCGGTCGAGGTCCGCCGGGTCGCCGTCATGCCAGATGACCCGGTCGCAGGCGCCGTGGTGGGCGGCGTGCAGCCGGTGCATGAGCGCGATTTCCCACTCGTGCACGTCCGCCGGGCCACCCATGAGCTCGGCGGCGCGCTGCTGCATGGCAGTCGCCTCCGCGGCGCTGTTCTCGATCGACTGGCGGTCGGCCCAGGAGGTCGTGACGATGCCGCGACCCGTCGCACGCTCCGCGAGCATCGACAGGCCGATGCAGCCGTCCGTGCGCTGGACCGCGGGCATGACCTCGGTACGGACGTAGGCGATTCCCGCGTCCATGCCCTCAGGGGTGCCTCGGACGGTGGTGGAACGGGCGTACATGCCACCACTCCTCTCGTGCGCCGGCGAGCCCCTGGCGGCGTCGCCGCTTCCTCCAAGATCCTCGCCGCGACCGTCGAAGGCAACGGTCGGATCGCGTCCGCACACGCTGAGTGCGCGCGTGACGACTCGGCGGCGGAGTACGTCCGGTGGGGCTTCGTCGTCGCGCCAGGGCTTCCGCTCGGCTGACGAACCCGACCGGGAGCGCACCGTGGACCGTGCGTCGAGGCGGCTGCCCGGGCGCGCGTTACGTTGGCCGCCATGAGACGGATCGCCCTGCTCGGAACGCTCCTCGTCATGCTCGCGGGATGTGCAGGTCCGGCCGCCAATTCGACTGAAGCCGCATCGCAGACGTCCGAGTCGGCCGCCCCGCCCGCCGAGCCGACCGAGGCCGACGCCAAGAAGTCCGAGAACCCGGGCGTCCTGACGGTCGAGAAGAACCCGGAACTGGCCGCTCTCCTGGGCGGCCCCGCCATCGGCGACACCGTGAACGCCTTCTCCGAGAAGTACCGCCTCAAGGTCGTCCAGTTCGACGGCTTCGTGGCAGACGTCTACACCAACCCGCGCGAGCACAACGGCAAGTCGACGATCAACGTCATGGCCGGTGATGCGGGTGCCCCCACGCACGACGGGCCCGTGTTCCAGCTGAGTTGGTACGGCCACGAGAGCCCCCTCGAGGACTTCTCCACGGGAGACAACGTTCGTGTGAACGCCATGGTCGGCGAGGTCTACGGGTACGACGCGCATCAGTTCTTCCTGGTGGCTGACGAAGGAGAGCCCGCCCTGACACGGAGGTAGCACCGGGCGAAGAACGCCGACAGCCGCCTTCAGCCCGTCCGGCTGCGTACGGGCTAGATCGAGCCGCCTGCCTGCACGAACCCGGTCTCGTAGGCGAAGACCACCGCTTGGGCCCGATCGCGCAGGTCGAGTTTCGTGAGCACACGGGTGACGTGCGTCTTCACCGTCGAATGGCCGATCACGAGCCGGTCGGCGATCTCCGCATTCGACAGTCCCGCCGCCAGCAGCCGCAGCACCTCGGCCTCGCGGTCGGTGAGCACGCCCGGCGGCGGTTGCGGCCGCCCCACCGGCCGCCGGGCGACGAACTGCTCGATCAGCCGCCGGGTGATCGACGGAGCCAGCAGGGCCTCGCCGGCGGCGACCGTGCGGATGGCGTCGGTGAGCTGCCCGGCGCGCACGTCCTTCAGGAGGAAGCCGCTCGCCCCGGCCCGCAGAGCGTCGTAGACCCATTCGTTGCGGTCGAACGTGGTGAGCACCAGGACACGTGGCGGCTGGGGGAGCGCGAGCACCCGCGCCGTCGCGGTCAGGCCGTCGATGTGCGGCATGCGGATGTCCATGAGGACGACGTCCGGTCGGTGCCGGCGGGTCAGCGCGATGGCCTCCACGCCGTCGGGCGCCTCCGCGACCACCCGCATGTCGGGCTCGCGGTCGATCAGTGCGCGAAAGCCGTCGCGGACGAGGGTCTGGTCGTCGGCCAGCAGGACGTCGATGACGCCGTCCTCGCTCAGCACCGCGGCACCGCGGAGGCCGGCACGTCGTCCAGGGGGAACGTCGCGGTGACGCGGAACCCGCCGTCCGTGCGCCCTGCGGTGAAGTGACCGCCGTAGAGCTCCGCGCGCTGGCGCATGCCGATCAGGCCGTGGCCGGCGCCGGGCGCTGGGCCAGGACGGCGGCTGTCGTCGTCGTTGGTCACCGTGACCGAGGCTTCGGCGCCGTCGATCCGGACGGCGAGGGCGACGTCCGACCCGGGAGCGTGCTTCACGACGTTGGTCAGCGCCTCCTGGACGACGCGGTAGACCGACAACCCCCGGCCGCCGGGCAGGTCGGCGTCCTGCGGCAGCTCGACGGAGACGAAGTGCAGGCCGGCCGCGGCGGCCCGGTCCACGAGCTGGGTGAGGGAGTGCACCCCGGGGCTGGGTTCGGCCGGTTCGGCCAGGTCGTCGCCGTGCAGCAGGCCGAGCATCCGGCGCATCTCACCCAGAGCCTCGCGGGCGGTCGATTCGACGGCGTCCAGATGCCGGTCGACGTCCGCGGGATCGCCGGTGTCGGCGAGCGCGGCGCGGGCGGCGAGCGTCTGGAGGACGACGACGGAGAGCCCGTGGCTGACGATGTCGTGCAACTCGCGGGCGATGTGCGCGCGCTCGTCCTCGACCGCGCGCCGGGCCTGCTCCTGCCGGTCGCGCTCGGCCAGTTCCGCGCGCAGCTCCGCGGCAGTCGCGGCACGGGTGCGCCGGGAGACCAGCAGCCCAGCACCCCACATCGCGGTGCCGAAGGCGAGGGAGAGCACGAAATCGCCCGCGCCGCCGCCGAAGGGGTCGACCCAGGAGGCGTAGGCGAGCATCCCGGCGCCGGCGAGCCAGCCGACGACAGCCTCGCGCTCCCGGTTGACCGCGCCGGTGAGCGCGAAGGTGGCGAGGGTGCCGAAGAACTGGGCGGTCGTCGAGTGCGGCATGACGGCGACCGACAGTGTCAGCGCGGCGAAGGCGGTGATGCTCGCGGCCAGTGGCTGCCACCGCCGGCCGAGGAAGACCAGCGCCGACAGCGCCGACAGTGCCGCTGCGGCCGTCCGGTTCGGGCCGTGGCCGCCCAGCACGGTGGCGACCTCGACGCCTGCGAGCAGGACGAGAAAGACGTCCACCCACGGTGCGCGCAGCCGGTTCATGGCGCAGACAGTAGGGATTCCGGCGTCCCGTGCGCGTCCATCGCGCGATGGATCCCGTCGGGTGAAGACCCATCCGGCGGTGGATGGAATGCGCCCGCGCCGTTCCTACGGTCGGCGGCACCTCGACGACCCGCCGGGGTCTCCCGATCGCGAAGGACGACCCATGTCCACCACCGCACGCCTCGCCCCGCTGTCCGGTCTCGCCGGCATCGTCCTGTTCGATGTCGGCTGGTTCTGGGATCCCGCGGCCCCGTTCGACTCCGACAGCCGCATCGCCGCCTGGTACTCGACTCACCCCGACGGGCCCTGGCTCGCCGCGGGCGCGCTCACGATGCTCGCCGCGCCGTTCTTCCTCGTCTTCGCCGGCGCGGTGCGGGACCGCCTGGCTGCCGGGGGTGCCTCCCTCCGGGTCCAGTGCCTGGTGCACGGCGCCGGCAGGGGCTTCGGGATCGCCGTGCTGGTGTTCGGGGCCGTCTACATGGCGATTCCCGCCGCCCGGACGTTCACCTCGGTCGGCGCGCCGAGCGGCGACGTCAGCCGGTTCGCGGGGAGCGCGGAGTTCAGCGTGTGGATGTTGCTGAGCACCGCGCTGATGGGCACCTTCGCGGTGGGTCTCGCGGCATCGGCCTTCGCCTCGCGGGCGGTGCCCCGCTGGCTCGGCGTCGCTGTCCTCGTGCTGCTGGTGCCGGTGCTGGGCAACCCGGTGCTGCCCATGGCCGGCATCACGCTGCTGGTCGTGCTGGTGAGCATCACGCTGACGGTGCGTCCACTCCGGAGCGTCGAGGTCGGCGAGCGCGTCGCCTCACGGGACCCGGTCGCGGTCGGCTGACGCTCCTCCCGCTGTCGGGGTCTCGGGAACCGGGACCCTGACAGCGGCATGATCGGGGCATGAGCGCCGACAGCCACGGGCACACCCATCGCCTGGATCTGGCCGATTCCACCGTGCGCGAGTGGGACGCCACCGTGATCGCGGCCGACCCGGAGCAGGGGATCGTCCTCGACCGCTCGGCCTTCTACCCCGGCGGGGGCGGCCAGCCGCCGGACGAGGGCGTGCTGCTGTGGGGCGGAGTCCGCACCCGCATCGCCGGGACGCGCAAGGGCGACGAGCTGTACCTGATCCCGGTGGAGGGCGACCCGGTTCCACCGCCGGGGACGGCGGTGCGCGGTGCGCTGGACGACGACCGGCGGACGGCGCTGATGCGCACGCACTCCGGACTGCACGTGCTGACCGGCGTGGTGTTCCGGGACTTCGGCGCACTGGTGACCGGCGGCAACATGGAGCCGCTCACCGCGCGGATGGACTTCGACCTGGCCGAGGTGCCGGCCGACTTCAAGGAGCGGGTCGCGTCTGCGGTCAACGACGAGATCGCGGCGGACCGGCCGATCGAGATCAAGACCCTGCCGGCCGCCGAGGCGTTCGCGATTCCCGACATCATCCGGACGGCGACCAACCTGCTGCCGCCGGACATCGAGCAGGTGCGGATCGTCGACATCGTCGGACTGGACACGCAAGCGGACGGCGGCACGCACGTCGCGTCGACCTCGATGGTCGGGCGGGTCGAGGTCGTGAAGATGGAGAACAAGGGCCGCGGGTTCCGCCGGCTGCGCATCCGGATCGTCTGATGCGCGGTGCGTTCGCGGGCCGGCTGCTGGCGGGACTCTCGGCGGTCGTCGTCCTCGCGGGGTGCACGTCGGCCAGCGGGTCGGCTGCCGACGCGCCCCACAGTTCGGCCACGGCCGCACCGACCAGCTCTGCGGCTCGCGGTAGTTATCTGGCGCTGGGGGACTCGGTGCCGTTCGGCTTCCGCGGCAACTCGTCGACCGAGTACCGGGATGCGACCAACTTCGTGGGCTATCCCGAGCTGGTCGGCAAGGACCTCGGCCTCGACGTCATCAACGCGAGCTGCCCGGGCGAGACGACGGCGAGCTTCCTGGATGCGAACGCCGACAGCAACGGCTGTGAGAACCGGCCGGATTCGGACACCGGGTTCCGCGACAGCTTCCCCCTGCATGTCACCTACGACTCGCCGGACCAGTCGCAGCTGCAGTTCGCGCTGGAGACGCTGCGACGTAGCCGGGACATCCGGCTGATCACTGTGCAGGTCGGCGCGAACGACGGGTTCATCTGCAAGTCGGCGACGGCCGACCGCTGCCAGGACCCGGCGGAGATCCAGGCGGTGGGGCAGACGATCCGGACGAACCTCGCCCAGATCCTGTCGCGGCTCCGGGGCGAGGGGCACTACGGCGGCCAGATCGTGGTCGTGAACTACTACGCCCTCGACTACAGCTCACCGCTGGCGACGGCCTCGAACCTGATGAACGGGGTGATCGCGGCCGTCGCGGCGGCCAACGAGGCGACCGTCGCCGATGCGTTCGCGGCCTTCCAGAAGGCGGCGGCCGCCTCGAACGGCGATGCCGTCACGGCCGGCTTGGTGCTGCCGCACGACGTGCACCCGACGGGCAAGGGCCAACGACTGCTCGCCGACACCGTGGAGTCGGTCGCTGGCTGATTCAGTCGTACGGGTTCGTGAGGACGGCGCGCGCCTGGAGGACGTCGAAGGTGACCGGCGGGCCGTCGGTGGTCGTCGTGCCGGCGACGTCATCGGGCGGCCCGCCGTTGACGGTGAACGTCGCGCCCCAGGTGACCGTGAGAAAGGCCGTGTAGGTGCCCGACCTGTACGGGTGCTCGATCGTCTGGTGCGGGTAGGCGTGGCCGGGCTCGGTGCTGGTGACCACCGGAATGCGTGGGTCGCCGGTGTGCCAGGTGTAGCGCTGCGCGACCGCCTTGATGACGACGGAGAAGCCGCGGATGTCGACCGTGAAGGTCTGCGTGGTGGGGGAGTCGGTGTAGAAGATCACCGGTAGTCCGCTCAGCCCGTTGCCGGGCGGCTGGTGCTGCGTGGCCAGCGTCGGGAGCGGCAGCCGCTGGAAGTAGCTGAACACCTCCGCCGGCGACGGCGGCGGGTTCAGGGGCGTGATGTCGAAACAGCCTTCGCTGGCGCGGCTCCAGTTACCGATCGGCTGCCCAGGCTCGAAACCGGCGGGAGCAGGGGCGGTTTCCTCGGTTCCCGGCTCGACCCTCACCCTGAGGTCCGGTCGCACGACGGGCCGGTACTGAGCCACTAGGTAGGTGATGACGCGGTTCGGTACCTGGGGGCATTGGCGTATGTCCGTGGGTGAGCAGTAGTCACGTGTCTCGGCAGAGCTCAGGCAGTTGTCGATCAGCCGCCACGCAAACTCGGTTACTTGCGAGCCCTTAGCCCCGGCGATCTCAGCGACCTCGGCGCCTTCATGGCTGACGGTTGCCGCTCCATCGCCGAGCTGGGCAGTAGGGGTGCAGCCCTCGATGCGTGGGCACGCCGCGGCAACGGTAGTGGCGAACAAGACCGCGCCTGAACTGAGGACAAGCACCGCAGACAGGCGTCCAAGCAACTTGGTCATCCGATGGTCATGCCGATCACGAGCCAGGTGTTGACGTCCGCGGACCATCTCAGCGTTATGCCGGACCCGGCATTGCGATTGAGGTCTCCAACACCGTCCGGGACCGGGGTGCCGGCGGAATCGCGAACGACGACGGGCTCGACACGAGTCCCGAAGTTGATAGAAGCCGAGTCGTCAACGAGCCGAGGATCCGTCACGTCGTTGAGGCTCAGTTGTCCACCTTCGTACGTCTCGCCCGCCGCCGCCGCATCGTCGAACGCCTTCGCAATGCGAAGGCACTCCTGGCAGTCCGGGCCGAGGTCACGAATAGGTCCCCCGTCGGGAACCGCTTGCTGCCGGTTCAGCAAGTCGATCCAGTAGCGCAGAAAGGCCTCGGCGCCCGCCGCGTCCTTGGTGCGGGCCTCGGCCGGGACCGGGAAGTCGGCCGGTCCCATCGGCGGGAGCGCGTCGGTCGTCTCCGCGGCGCTGGTCGAAGGCAGCGTGTCGTTGGCCTCGACCTTGTCCGCGCAGCCGCTGAGCAGCGTCGTCCCGACGATCAAACCGGCAACTGCCCAACGAAGATCACGCACAGCGGCAGGGTACGCAAAGGCGAGGCGCCGCCGTCCCGGAACTGTGGGCAACTGGTCCCCCTTCGCCGCATCGAGTGACCCGAGGCGAAGGTCAGTCGAGGAAGCCATGTCCCAAGCTCAGACCGCCGTCGCAGACCCGGATCTGGTTGTTCTTCATGAGAAGAGGCACCTCACCGCTGAGGGACCAGCCTCGCCGCTCGGATGACGTGACGGTGGCGGTCACCGAGACGAACGAGTCGAACCCCTCTGCGGGGTGGATGTCGCCGGAAATCGCCACCGCGACGTGCGGGGGAAGTGCCAAGTATTCGTCCCAGGTGGCGGCACCCTCGGCAAACCGCGATTGATTCCCGATCAGCAAGTGGGTCGTGGCGCACTGCATGGCCCAGGCCGTGTCCCAGTCGCCTGCGTATCGCGCCTCGAGGTAGGTCGTGGCCACCTCGGCGGGCGTGTCCAGGGAATGCAGGGTGGAAAGAGCCACCGCCGACCCGGCCGCGACACAGGCACTCGTGACGAGCGCGCCGAGCACGATGGACGGCCGCCGTGGGCCGCGCACCACGGGCGCCGGCGGGGGCACGGGATCGAGGGTCACGACCGGAGTCCAACGAGGGGAATGACGGAACCACCGGCAGCGAGATGCAGGCTCCAGGTGCCGTCGATCTGGCCGTCGTCCAGGCGGTCGTGCAGCGCCTCGGCCCACTCGTCGTCGTCCTCGGTGATGGCCGCAGGCCCAGGTCGGCACAGTGCCATCGCGAGGTGTCCCTCGCCGGCCAGGTGCTCGGCGGCGACGACGTCGTGCAGGTCGAGCAAGCCGCCCAGCATGTCGCGGTCAGGGACCGGCCGGATGCCGTCGACCGGAATCACCAACGGCAGCATCAGGCCGTCGTCGTCGATCCACATCAGCCACAGACTTCGTGCGCCGAACACGGGCGGGTCGAGCAACACCGTCCAGCGGGTGGTCAACTCGTCGGCGGAACGAATGGGGACCTCGGCGAGGGATGGCGTCGTCATGCCGCTCACCGAATCAAATTCGGCCGTCCGACGACGGAGTTGTCCACAGGCCGGTCAGCGGTGCGGAATGCCTCCTGCTCCGTGATCAGGCGCCACTTCCTCGCCAGGAGCCACCGGCCCGGGCGGCGTCCCGTCACCGAACGGCGACCCGCCGAGCTCCTCGCGGCCGTGCGGCGTCAGCCAGACAGAGGTGTCCGGACCGTCCGGGATGATCTGCGTCGGATTGATGTCCTTGTGGACGACGTAGTAGTGCTCCTTGATCTGCGGGAAGTCGATCGTGTCGCCGAACCCGGGTGTCTGGAACAGGTCGCGTGCATACGCCCACAGCGCCCGGAACTCGGTCAGCTTCTGCCGGTTGCACTTGAAGTGGCCGTGGTAGACGGCGTCGAAGCGGGCCAGCGTCGTGAACAGCCGGACGTCGGCCTCGGTGATCGTCTCGCCCACGAGATAGCGCTGCGACGACAGCCGATCCTCGAGCCAGTCCATCGCGGTGAACAGCCGCTCGAACGACTTGTCGTACGCCCGCTGCGAGCCGGAGAAGCCGCACCGGTACACGCCGTTGTTGACCTCGACGTAGACCCGCTGCATCACCTCGTCCATCTCGTCGCGCAGCTTCTCCGGATACAGGTCGGGCGCACCGGGACGGTGGTACTCCGTCCATTCGGTCGAGAAGTCCAGCGTGATCTGCGGGAAGTCGTTCGTGACGACGGCCTTCGTCGGGACGTCGACCATCGCCGGCACCGTGATGCCCTTCGGGTACTCCGGATCGCGGGCGAAGTATGCCTCCTGCAGCCGCTCGTACCCGAGCACCGGGTCGCGGCCGTCGGGGTCGAGGTCGAAGGTCCAGCTGCGCTCGTCGTGGGTCGGCCCGCACAACCCCATCGAGATCACCGACTCCAGCCCGAGCAGCCGGCGCACGATGATCGCCCGGTTCGCCCACGGGCACGCCCGCGCCGCGATCAGCCGGTAGCGGCCGGGCTCGACCGGCCACCCGTCGCGGCCGTCGGCGGTGATCCGGTCCGGGATGTAACTGGAGTCGCGCTTGAACTCCTTCTCGACATAACCCTGGTCGCTCACGGACCCCACTCTTCCCGAGCACCGCCCGCGGCGCCCACCCGAGGGGCGAGCGCAGAATGCGGAACGTGCACAGCCCCTTCGACAGCAGCGGCATCGAGACCGGCGCGGACGGCGTCAAGCGGTACGCCGGGCTCCCGCGCAACGTCGTCCGCATGCTCCGGGCGACCGTCGAGCAGCACGGCGAGCGGACGGCGGTCGTCGAGCTCGGTGGGCCTTCGGCGACGTACGCCGAGCTGTGGGAGCGCGCCGGACGGGTGGCCGGGGGGCTGCGGGCACAGGGCGTCCACCCGGGCGATCGGGTCGCGCTGCAGATCGGCAACGGGCTCGACTGGGCGCTGGCCTTCTGGGGCGCGCACCTCGCCGGCGCCGTCGTCGTCCCCCTGAACACGCGGTTGTCCCAGGTCGAGGCCGACTACGTGCTGAGCGATTGCGCGGCGGAGTACGTCGTCCGTCCCGGCGAGCCGCTGCCCGACGGTGAGCCGGTCGACCTGCCCGACCCCGAGCACTCCGACGTCGCCGCGCTCTTCTACACGAGCGGCACCACCGGCCGGCCCAAGGGCGCGATGGTCACGCACGAGAACTTCCTGTCCTCGCTGGAGGGAGCGATCCGCTGCCGGGAGCTGCCGCGCGAGCCCGGGCAGGCGACGCTGATCTCGGTGCCGCTGTTCCACGTCACCGGCTGCTGCTCGCAGTTCATGACCCAGGCGTCGCTCGGCGGGACGTCGGTGATCATGCCGCGGTTCGCCCCGGCCGATTTTCTCGCCGCGATCCCGCGGTACGGCATCACCCAGCTCACCAGCGTGCCGACGATCTACGAGCTGGTGCTGCGGCACCCCGACTTCGCGACGACGGACGTCTCGAGCGTGCGCACGCTGAGCTACGGCGGCGCCCCGATCGCGCCCGAGCTCGTGCACCGGCTGATGGCGGCGTTCCCGACCGCGCGCCTCGGCAACGGCTTCGGCCTGTCCGAGACCACCGCGCTGGCCACCTTCCTCCCGCACGAGTACGCCGCCGAGCACGCCGACGCGGTCGGCTTCCCGACGCCGGTCAACGACGTGCGCATCGACGCTCCCGACCTCGGCGAGCTGCTGATCCGCGGGCCGAACGTGGTGGCCGGCTACTGGGGCGACCCGGAGCGGACGGCGGAGACGTTCGTTGACGGGTGGCTGCACACCGGTGACGTCGCCCGCATCGACGACGGCATCGTGCGGATCGTCGACCGTGCTAAGGACATGATCAACCGCGGCGGGGAGAACGTGTACTCCGTCGAGGTCGAGAACGCGCTGTGCGCCCACCCGGACGTGATCGAGGTGGCCGTGGTCGGCGTCCCGGACCCGGTGATGGGGGAGAAGGTGGGCGCCGTCGTCCTGCCGCAGCCGGGGGTGACCGCGGAGACGCTGGTGCCCTCGCTGATCGCCTACGCCCGCGAGCAGCTGGCCGACTTCAAGGTGCCGCAGTTCGTGCGGGTGCTCGACGGGCCGCTGCCGCGCAACGCCGGCGGCAAGGTGCTCAAGGCGCCGCTGCGCGGGTCGGACGACTGGATCGCCGTCCCGCGGCGCTGAGGCCGACGGTGGGTGGGGCAGCGACAAAAGGGACGCGTCTCTACGGCCGAGGTCAGCTGCGCGACAGGCTCTCAGTCCCGGTGCCTGATCTTCGCTCGGTCAGTCCACCTCACCCACCGTCGACGGAGGAACGCTAGGGCCGACGGAGGCCTGGAGGGAAGTGCTTCCCGAATCAGGCCGCCGGAGGAGCGCCGCGCAGCCGGACGACGGCCGCGTGGAAGTCGCGCCGTCCGAAGACCCGCCAGGCCGTGCGCGCCGCCGGGGACAGGCCGGCGAGCAGGCGGGCCCGGTCGATCGCCGAGGCGTCCTCCAGCGCGAGGCCGAGCACCAACATCTGCTCCCGCCCGGACAGCGCCGTGCACGCGGCGCGGGTGATCGCCGTCCACTCGCTGTCCGGCAGGTACGCCGACAGCAGCGGCAGCAGGTCGCGCTCCTCGGCCGCGGTGGCCGCGTCGACGTCGTCCGCCAGCCGGGTGCAGGCGCGAACGAACGCGTCGCGCGCGGGCGCGGTCTGTGCGACCGCCCACTGCCGCGCCACCGTCGACAGGTCGCGCAGGTGGTGGTCGAGCAGCGCGGTGCGCGACGTCCACCCGGTGACGGCGTCCCGGGAGGCCTCGGGGTCAGGGAGGCTCCGGAACAGCGCCGGCCAGAGCAGCTCGCGCTCGGTGGCGTGGTGCTGCAGCAGGACGCGGGCGATCAGGTCGGCGTGCCGGGTGATCTCGGCCGTCCGGACGGCGTCGTCGACCGGCGCCCACGAGGCCAGGCCGGCCAGCAGGCGGAACTCGCGGCGCACGGTCTGGTGCAGCACCCGCTGGTAGGCGACCGCGGGCGTGCTGCGGGTGACCGGTTCGAGGGGCAGCCGCGGCGTCGGGATGCGCAGCTGGGTCGGTCGCGGGAGCACGGCGGTCATCGGGCACCTCGTCCAGATCGGTTGCACGGCACGCTGGGTAGAGGCGCGTCCCGGCGGATAGGTACAGCTGTCCCGGACAACCGGGACATTCTTCCGGATCGCAGACTTACACCGTCTCGGGAACCCTCAGGTGCGCGATCACGAGATCGAACTCGGCGACCTCGTCGATCTCCCACCCCAAGACGTCGATCGACTCCCGGCGTAGCGCAGCCGCGCGATCGTTGGCCTGCCGCATGGCGTCCGCGCTGTCGTAGGTGACGGCCAATGCCATGGCGCCGCTGCCGCGGTTGACCATCAGGTTGCTGCTCGCGGAGCCGGGCACCTCGTCCATCTTGGGCATCATCGTCATGCGGAAGGTGCTGAGGAGGTCGTCCAGGTGGCCGGGGTCGGTGTGGCTCCAGATGACCCGGGTCCGCGCGCCCTCGCCGGTGTCGTGCAGCCGGTGCATGACCGCGATCTCCCACTCGGCCACCTCGGGCTGCGCGCCGAAGATCTGCCCCGCTCGTTGCCGGCTGGCCCGGACTCCTTCCGCACTCGCGTGCATCGCCTCCTCGGTTCGCCAGGCCGTCGTCGCGATGCACCGGCCGGAGCTGCGGTCGGCGAGCATCGACATCCCGATGAACCCCTCCATCCCCTGGACCAGAGGCATCACCTCGTCGCGGACGTTCGCGATGCCGGCGTCGATCGCCTGCGGGTCGGCCATGAATGTGTTGGTCCGGGCGTACATGCCACCACTCCTTCGACGGGAGGGCGTGGCCCCAGCGGCCACGCCGCCGTAGCTCACGCTCGTCGCCCATGCGGCCCGGCGCAAGGGCCCCATGTCGTGCGCTCACCGCTCGCCCAGGAAGGCCAGCACCGCCGCGACCCGCCGGTGGTGCGTGCGCTCCTCGGTCAGGCCGAGCTTGGTGAAGATCGCGGTGATGTTCTTCTCGACGGCCGAGACACTGAGGAACAGGGTCTCCCCGATCGCCGGGTTCGAGCGGCCGGTCGCCATCTGCTCCAGCACGTCGCGCTCGCGGGGGGTGAGCCGGTCCAGCACCGAGGAGTCCTTCGACCGGCGGCGCAGCATCGTCTCCACGACCAGCGGATCGATGACGCTCTCGCCCGCGGCCACCGCCCGGATGGCACGCAGCAGCTCCGACCGGTCGCCGACGCGGTCCTTCAGCAGGTACGCCAGCCCCGCGGTGCCGTCGCGGAACAGCTCGAGCGCGTAGGCCTCCTCGGCATGCGCGGACAGGACGACGACACCCACCCCCGGGTACTGGGCGCGCACCTCGTGGGCCGCCTCGATGCCCTCCAGGTGATGGCCCGGCGGCATCCGGATGTCGGTGAGGACGACGTCGACCGGCTGCTTCCCGACGGCGTCGAGCAGCTCCACCGCCGTCCCCACGCCGGCCACGACCGAGACCTCGCCGCCCAGCTCCAGCAGCTGCCGGACGCCCTCGCGCACGAGGTAGTGATCGTCGGCCACGATCACCCGCAGCGGCCGCTCAGCCATGCAGCACCGCCGCGTGGTCGACCGGGAACTCCGCGACGACCGTCGTCCCGACGTCGGGGACGGCGACCAGCCGGAACGCGCCGCCCAGGGCCTCCACCCGATCCCGCAGCCCGGCGAGGCCGCTGCCGGCGGAGTTCGCGGCGCCGCTGCCCTCGTCGCTGACGGCCACCCGCAGCCCGTGCGGGGGCAGTGGCGACAGCACCACCCGGGCCGTGTTCGACCCCGAGTGCTTCAGCACGTTCGCCAGCGCCTCGCAGACGACGAAGAAGGCGGCGCTCTCGATCTCGGCGGGGAACCGGCCGTCGGCCACCCGCGGGTCCGCGTCGACGGTCACTGCGATCGGCAGCAGGTCGGCGCGTGCGCCCACCGCCGCGGTGAGTCCCTTGTCGCCGAGCAGCGCGGGGTGCAGGCCGGCGACCAGTGCCCGGAGGTCCCGCAGGCACCGGCCGGCCAGCTCGTGCGCGGTCTCCAGCGCGGCGAGCGTCGGCGGGTCGGACACCGACGCCCGCGCGATCGCCAGCCGGGCGAGCAGGGCGACGAGCAGCTGCTGGGCGCCGTCGTGCAGGTCTCGCTCGACCTGCCGGCGCACGGCCTGCTCCACCTGCACCAGCCGCGCGCGGGAGGCGGTCAGCTCGTCGACCCGCCCGGCCAGCTCGCGGGACAGCTCCCGCTCGTGCAGCGCCAGCGCCGCGGGGGTGGCCAGCGACTCCAGCCGGGCCAGCTCCGACCGCCCCCAGCCGCCCCGGCGAGGTCCGCACTCGAGCGCGCCGACGTCCGTCGCCCCGACCCGGAGGGGGACGACGACCTCTGCCGCGCCGTCCGGACCCGCCCGCACCGCACCGTGCACCACCACCCGGGTCCAGGCGACGTCGAGGCCCCCGGACACCATCCGGCAGATCCGCTCGGCCAGGTCGTCGGCACTGCCCGGCAGGGCCGCGACCAGCTGGTCGAGCAGGCCGCGGCGGGCGACGCGACCGCCGGTCAGCCAGCGGTCGGCCACCGACTCCACCCGCCGCAGCACCGGGCCGCCGGTCAGCGCCGCGAGCACGGTCAGCCCGACGGCGGCCGCGACGAACCCGGCCTCGCCGAGCAGCGCGGTGGCCCCGGCGTAGGCGGCGAGCACGACCAGCGCCACGGCTCCGCGGCCGACCGTGCGCACGAGGTAGAGGTCGACCTGCAGCAGCCGGTAGCGCACCAGCCCGCCGAGCAGCACGAACGGGACGGCGCTGACCACGGTCACGAAGGCGACCGACCAGACCGTGTCGGGCAGGACGACGGCCGCGAGCGGGGTGGCCGCCAGCATCAGGGCCATCACGCCCCCGGCGAGCGACGCCCAGCCCAGCGCGCCGCGCTCGTCGCCGGACAACCGCCGGGCCCGGACGACGAGGACGACGACGCCGGCGACCACCAGCGCCGGCACCGCGCCGACCAGCGAGAGCCCGACGTCGGCGAGGGGCAGCGGCGGGGGAGCGGGGACGGCGGCCAGACCCGCGTCGACCGCCAGCCCGAGGCGCGGGTGCAGCAGCGCCTCGACGAGCAGGGCGACCGTCGCGGTCACCACGCAGACGGCCGCGAACCACCGCAGCCCGCGGCTCGACAGCCGGCCGGTCGGATAGGTGGCCACCAGCAGCGCCAGCAGCACGAACCCGGCGAGATAGAGGCCGTCGCCGAGCAGCGCGACCAGCCACGGGACCCAGCCGGTCGGCCGGGTGACACCGAGCAGCAGCGTGAGCGCGAAGGCTGCGAGGTGGGCGGTCCCGACGGCGAGCAGCAGTTGCAGGCCGCGGTGATCGGGACGCGCCCGCGCACCGACCGCCCCGGCGACCAGGAACGCGGCCGCCAGCGCGGAGGGCAGCAGCGGATCGGGGTCGCCGGTGCGCGCCACCAGTGTCAGCAGTCCGACGACCGACAGCCCGCCGAGCACGGTGAGCACCGCGGCGATTCGGCGTCCGGCGCTGGTCATGACGGCATTCTGGGGTCCGGAAGGGCCGCGCAGGGTGGGGTTGACCGCACATTCCATCGGAGGAGTACCCGCCGGTTCCGGTGGCCGGCTCGACAGCCGGTGCGCCCCGCCCGTTCCTAGCGTCGCCGTGCCGGGCTGCTCGACGGGAGCCGCCCGCCGGACACGAGGAGACGAACATGGTCGAGACGCTGGACACCGAGGCGCGAGTGCGGCTGGCCGGCAGCGCCGTGGAGCGGAAAGGGTGGGTGCTGGTCGCCCTGCTGGCCGCGGTGATGGTGGTCTTCGGTTTCCAGGCGTACTTCTCCGCCGAGAGCCCGAGCACGCCGATCGTCGGCTCGCTGTGCTGCACCGGGCAGCGGTTCAGCGAGGCACCGGGATGGACCTTCGACTACGCGGGCGAACTGGCGAAGTACATGGCCACCTACATGGTCGGCACCGGGCTGTTCGCGCTCGCGGTGCTGATCGGCGGCGTCCGCACGGGCCGGCGGGGCGCCTGGTACGTGGCGTGGGTCGTGCCCGCCATCTTCGCCGTGCACGCGTTCGCGCTGGGCGCGATGCCCTTCGACCTGATCACCTGCCTGATCGCCGTCGCCGGGCAGCTGCTGATGATCCGCCCGGTGTTCGGGGCGCGCTCACAGGCGTGACGTCGTCCCGGCCGGTGCCCGGACGCCCCGGGGCGCCGGCCGGATCGCGTCTCAGACGGTCTCGGGGACCCTCAGGTGCGCGAGAACGAGATCGAACTCGGCGACCTCGTCGAGCTCCATCCCCATCGCGGCGGACGCCTCGCGACGCAGGGCCGTCGCGCGGTCGTTGGCCTGCTGCATGGTCGCCGGCCGGTCGTAGTTGACGGCCAGCGCCATCTGGCCGGTGCCCCGGTTGATCATCAGATTGCAGCTGGCGAAGCCGGGCAGCTCTTCCATCTGTGGCATGACGCTGGTACGGAAGACGGTCAGCAGATCGTCCAGGTGGCCGGGCGCGGTGTGCCCCCAGATGACCCGCGTCCGGGCTCCGTCACCGGTCTCGTGCATCCGGTGCATGACGGCGATCTCCCACTCGGCGACTGCCGGCATCTCGCCGAACACCTGCGCGGCCCGCTCGCGGCTGGCGCGGATGCCTTCCTCGCTCGCGTGCATCGCTTCCTCGGTCCGCCAGGCCGTCGTCACGATGCACCGGCCGGAGTCCAGGTCGGCGAGCATCGACAGCCCGATGCAGCCGTCCATCCCCATCACCAGGGGCATCACCTCGTCGCGGACGTTCGCGATGCCCTCGTCGATGGTCTGCGGGTCTGTCTGAACGGTGTTGGTGCGGGCGTACATGGCACCTCCCTCGGGAGCGGCGACGCCGGGGCGGCCTCGCCGCCCGGCCCACGCTCCTCGCCCCGGGGTGGTGGAGGCAACCGTCCCGGGCGCGCTCAGAGACGGCTCGTCGTCCCCACGTCCTCGGCGCCGTCGAAGTAGTGGTCGAGCACCTGCCGGAACACCGGCTCGTCCGGCACGGCGCGGGCGAACAGGGTCATCGACGACTGGAGCTTCTGGGCGTCGACCGAGCCGAAGACGGCGACCGGGTCGGCGGTGTCGAGGTCGGTGAGCGCCCGGGCCGACTCGACCAGCCGCCGGCCCAGCGTCGGGTGCGCGGCGTAGGCGCGGGCCTCGGCCAGGCCGGAGATCGCGAACCGCTGCGTCATGCCGCTGCGGCCCAGCCCGGCGATCTGCGGGAAGACGAACCACATCCAGTGGGTGCGCTTCGCGCCGGCGCGCAGCTCGGACAGCGCCTGCTCGTACGTCTGGGCCTGGGCGTCGACGAACCGCTGGAGGTCGAAGGGATCGCTCATCCGGGAAGTATCTGATGAGCTGGAGCCCCGCACCGGGAGGACCGATGACGACCGACCTTGCACCCACCGCCGCCGCGGTCGCGGAGGTGATCAGTGCCGTGCGCGACGACCAGCTCGCCGGTCCGACGCCGTGCACCGGCACCTCGGTCGCCGGGATGCTCGACCATTTCGTGGGGCTGACGGTGGCGTTCCGGCTGGGTGCGGAGAAGCAACCGCAGCAGGGGGCGCCGCGGGCGGACGCCGACCAGCTGCCGGCCGACTGGCGGGAGCGGCTGCCCCGGCAGCTCGACGCACTGGTAGCCGCGTGGCGGCAGCCCGCCGCGTGGGAGGGGATCACCGAGGTCGGCGGGGCGAAGCTGCCGGCCGCCGCGATGGGCGTGATCGCGCTCAACGAGGTGCTGGTGCACGGGTGGGATCTCGCGGTCGCCACCGGCCGGCGCTACGAGGTCGACGATGCCGCTGCGCAGCGGTGTCTCGAGTTCGCGCGCGAGCTCGCCGCCGGCGCGCCGGAGGTGCGCAACGGGATGTACGGCCCCGAGGTGCCGGTCGGCGACGACGCGAGCGCCTTCGATCGGCTGCTCGGTGCCACCGGCCGCGACCCGGGGTGGCGGCCTTAGACCGTCTCGGGCACCCGCAGGTGCGCGAGGACGACCTCGAACTCGGCGACCTCGGTGATCTCACCGCCCACCGAGCGGGTGAACTCCTCGCGCAGCGGCACCGCCGTGGCGGCCGCCGAGGCCATGGCGTCGCGGCTCTCGTACACCGACGACGACACGGAGCGGCCGGACTCGGGGTCGACCAGCATGCTCACGCTGCAGAAGCCGGGCAGCTCCGCGAGGCGGGGGAGCACCGCGAGCCGGAAGGTGTCGAGCGCCGTCTGCCGGTTGGCGGACCCGCCGCGGGTCCACACGACGCGGGCGCAGGCGCCGGGCGGGGTGTGCCGGGCGCGGTGCACCACGGCGATCTCCCACTCCTGCACCTCCGGGCGCCCGCCGAGGATCTCGCCGAACCGCCCGCGCAGCGCGTGCAACGGCGACTCGCTGTCGTGCATGGCCTCCTCGGTCGCCCAGGACGTCGTCGCGATGCAGCGGCCGCTGCCGCGGTCGGCCAGCATCGACAGGCCCACGTAGCCGTCCAGGCCCTGCACGGCGGGCATCACCTTGTCGCGCAGGTAGGCGGCGGCCCGGTCGATGGTCTGCGGGCCGCCCTGCACGGTGGCGGATCGGGCGTACATGGCACGACTCCTGTCCGGATTCCCCCGTCGCGGGTGCCCACTGTGCCCGAGGCGAGCGTCGGGTGGAACGGGTTCGTGCGTTACCGCGCGGCGACGGATTCCCGACCCAGCGTCACCGCGTGCGTCAGTCGCAGCGTGCTGCTGAGCCACAACAGCACGTCGTGCACACGCAGCGCGCTCAGCTCGATGCCGCTGTCGGCCAGCGCGGCGCAGAGCACCGAGAACGCGTCGGCGTTGGCGCGCAGCTCGCGGTGGACGACCGCCTCGACCCCGCTGTCGCCCTCGCGGACGTGGGGGAGCAGCTGCCAGCGGGTGGCGCGCACGGTCAGCGGCACCAGCTCGGGACGGCGGTGGTGCAGCGCGGCGGTCACGTGCTTGTCGGTGCCGATCGCCCGCAGCAGCGCGCCGACCGTCCCAGGTTCGGCGAGCACGGAGAACTCGTCGTCCGCAAGGTCCGCGAACCGCCGTCCGTCCGCCCGGTCGACCAGCGCCTCGAACAGGGGCCGGACGTCGTCCAGGCGGTGCTTCGTCGCAGCCCAGGCGGCGGGGTCGAGCCGGCCGTGCAGGCCCTCGGCGACCAGGATGTCGGCCTCGCCGAGCGGGCCGTCCGCCCGCGCGCGGACGTCGAACCGCTCGTAGCCGAAGGCAGGGATCTGCACCCAGCGGCCGGCCGGGGCGCTGGGGGAGCGGAAGTACAGCGGGCGCCGGCCGTGCGCGTAGCCGAGGACGGCGGCCAGCGCGGTGTCGGCCGGGATCGGCTCCGGGCCGACACTCGGCAGCACGATCGCGTCGCTCACCGCCTCATCCTCCCCATCCCTCTCAGGGGTGCGCAGGCCTCGCACATCGGGGCCCCGACGGCCTATGTTGCGCGCCATGGACGTCGAGCCCGTCGGATCCGTGCCCGCCCCGCGCGTCGCCGTGCCGACCGGGATCACCGCGGACATCGCCGCCGCCCGCAAACGAGTCCGCGAGGTCGCGCCGGCCGACTCGTGGGAGGGCGTGCTCGCCGAGGTGCAGCGCCTGCAGACCATCGAGCACATGTCGCCGCTGGAGGCGCTGCAGGCGGTCTACGCCAAGCTCGCCTCCGGCTGGCTGCCGCCGGTCTCCCGCCGTCCCTAGTCGCGCGAGAGCGCCGGGCGGGTCTTGGCCCAGGCGAGGAACTGCGTCGCGTGCTGCAGGTCGGGGATGTCGTTGCCGACCAGTGAGCGCAGCAGGTCGTTGCTCCAGACGACCAGCCGGCCGATCGTCCAGGCCACCTTCTCGGCGTGCGGCAGATCGAGGTCGAAGACCAGCTTGACGATCACCTTCTTGCCGTCGGTCGGCGCCGAGTAGCGCAGCACCGGCAGGAACCGCTCCGGCTCGACGACGCACAGCACCTTGGTGAGCAGCGGCTCCTTGTTGAACGACGGGAAGCCGACCTTCTTGCCGTCGATCAGCTGGGTCAGCCGGTCCTCGAGGCGGATGCTGTCCGGGCCGCGCAGCAGGTACTCGATCGTTTCGCGGACCTTCTGCCCGCCCTTGTCCGGCCCCTGCGTCTTCCACGCCCGGTTGAAGCCGGACATGTTGCCCGCGCTCGCGATCGTGTCGGAGTTCGCAAACTCGTAGAGCTGCTCGGGCGGCGCGGCGGCCAGGCCGTCGGCGCTGAAGAGCTCCTGGTACCGGGTGCGGAACTTCTCGGCCTCGGCGTCGGGCTCGCGACGCTCGAGCAGGAAGTCGGCCTTCAGCGCGTCCACCCGCTCGCGGACGTCGGGGCGGACGTCGTGCGGCGTCGGGAACGAGGAGTGCAGCGACTCGAAGGTCTGGACCGCAGGTCGGGCCGGGTCGCGGCGGGCCTCGCCGCGCAGCCACTCGTGGCCGCAGTCGTTGCAGTGGATCAGCAGCCGGCTGTCCGGCTGCGCGGTGCCGTTGATGTCTTCGCTGTTGCAGGTGGGGCAGGCGATCAAAGGCATGTGGTTTCCCCGTCCGTCGGTGGATCCGTGCACGGCCGGGACGGCGAGCCAGCCTCGTCGGCGTCGGTCAGATGCGTCCAGCTTCCCACGCCGGTGCGCGGGCGATGTCGCTCACGGTCGGACGGTCCGCCGGTCCTGCCGATAAGGACACGTGAGGACGGCGGCTCATCCACGACCCCCGTCGTTCGGGGGTGCACTGCATGAGGTTCCGACGAGGGCGGATCGGCAACGGCATGGCCGTCCTGGCGGGAGCCCGCCCCGACGTGCTGGCCGCGGCGCCGGGCGCCCGCGCGAAGTTCGTGGCGCTGGGCGGCGTGCTGCTCAGCACCGGTGGGCTCGCCGCCGTCTCGGCCGCGTTCGCGGTGCACATGGCGCTGGGCGTGTGGTGGCCGTTCGCGCTGCTGATCGGCCTCGGCTGGGGTGCGGTGATCGTCAACCTCGACCGGATGGTGCTGGTCGGGATGGGCCACGACGCGTCGTGGAAGCGGAATCTGGTCCTCGCCGTCCCGCGGGTCGGGCTGGCGCTGATCCTCGGCATCGTCGTGGCGACGCCGCTGACGCTGCAGGTCTTCCACAAGGAGATCGACGCCGAGATCGTGCAGATGCAGACCGAGCGCTCCGACGCCTACCGGACCGGGCTGGATTCCGACGCCCGCTTCGCCGATCTCCCGGCGCTTCGCTCGAGGATTTCCACGGCCGAGTCGGTGGTGGCCTCCGGCGGGCAGACCGACGCCGGCCTCGCGGTGGTGCAGGGTTCGGTGGCCGCTCGCCAGGCGGAGCTGGACGCGGCGCTGGCCACGGCGCAGACGCTCGAGGCGAAGGCGCAGTGCGAGCTGGACGGCACGTGTGGGACCGGGGAGCGCGGAGCGGGGACGGCCTACCAGCAGGCGCGGGCGGCGGCCGACGCGCAGGGCGCGGTGGTCTCTGCGGCCCGCTCGGCCCTCGCTGATGCGACGTCTGCCGCCTCGGCGGCCCAGTCGCGGAGTGCGCAGCTGGCCGGCTCGTCGCTGGCCGACGACCAGGCCACGCTCACCCGGCTGACCGCGGAGCAGGACCGGCTGCAGGCCGCGTTCGACGCGACCAACGACGGCTCCGGCGGCATCCTGATGCGCCTGGAGGCGCTGGACCGGCTGGGCAACGAGAACGGGACGCTCGCCGCCGCGCAGTTCATGCTCTCGCTGCTGTTCATGAGCGTGGAGATCCTGCCGGTGCTGATGAAGCTGCTGCTGAACTTCAGCCCGCCGTCGGCCTACGACCGGCTCGCGCAGCTCCGCGACACCGGCGACGTCGAGATCGAGGAGCTGGCGCAGGAGTCGCGGCTGACCGTGGCCAAGGCCAAGGAAGAGCTGCTGGTGATGGCCGAGCAGGAGCGGGTCGACCGGCAGAAGCAGGCCGTCATGGCTCGTCGTCGCGCGGCGCTGGCGGACGTCGTCGCGGGCCGTCCGGTGGCCGCGGAGGAGCCGGCGTCCGAGCCGTCGCGGATGTGGGACACCGGGCCGATCCGCGAGCTGGCCCGCAACGCCGCCGTCCGGACGGTGCGTTCGGTCCGCCGCCGCCCGGCCGACCGCGAAGCCGCCGCCGTCTGAGAGCGCGACGGCTCCGCGAGGCGGTCGACGGCCCGTGGCGAGTTGCTTTGCGTTGCGCACGGTAGCCGTCAGTCGATGCTGCCTACCGCGGCGGCCTTCACCGAGACGGTAGGTATATGGAATGGACAGCGATGTTGACGAAGTCGTTCGGCTCGCTGCCTACTGCCGCGAGACGCTGGGGGACCCGGCTGCCTGGAAGGCCATGGCGGGCTACCCGGAGAGCCTCGCCCTGTGCGTGATCGACAGCCTGCAGTCGACCGGGCCGCACTATTCGAGCGTCGTCAACGTCGTGCAGAGGTACCGCAGGTACCGGCGCGATCAGGGGGCAAGGGCTGACGCTGATGGGGTGCGAGCCTTGCTCGCTTCGTTCGAAGAGCTTGGTGGAGCCGTCGGATGGGCCGAGCGCATCGGTAACCTGAACCGGACCTACGCCAGAAAGCACGCGCCTCTGAAGGCGCAGGCCATCCTGCAGGCCGCCGAGCGACTGGAAGCGCTTCACATCGACTCTGTGAGCGACCTGCGCACCGCCCTGGCTGACGGACGGGCGGCGGAGGTCGAACGCGCTTGGCGCGGAGTGGTCAGCCAGTCATCGGGGATCACCTGGTCGTACTTCCTCATGCTGGCCGGCCACGACGGGGTCAAGGTCGACCGCATGATCCTTCGGTACGTGTCGAGGGCGGTCGGCGCGGACGGGGCGACGTTGTCCCCGGAGCGGGCCCGAGCCCTGGTTACAGATGTCGCGGCACAGTTCGCCATCCGGGCAAGCACTCTGGACCACGCGGTTTGGCGCTTTGAGTCCGGACGGGACCAGTGAGGAGCTCGAGTGCCGGACCTCGCTCCCGAACGTCCCACCGAGCCAGGAAGTCATGACGACATGGCACTGACCGCGCATGACCAGTTGCGCCAGTGGCTTGTCGCTGCCCTGGGCGACATGGGGGGAGCGGCGACACGGCAGCAGGCGCTCACGAAGATTCGGGACGACTTCGGCGACCTGTTCACCGCGGAAGACCGGCGCTCGCCTCCGACACGTCCATTCGAGGAGAAATGGAAGAACCGTGTGTCGTTCGAGCGGCAGTACATGGTCGATGAAGGTCTACTCGAGCCGTTTGTCCAACGAGGAGATCCCTGGACGCTGACGCCGGCGGGCTGGGCCGCGTATCGCGACCTGGTCCGCGAGGACGGCGGAGACCTTCTGGCCAACTTCAAGCCCAAGGACAGCAGTGACTACCGGGCCCACGAGGAGGGCCGGTCCCTGCTCAAGACACGATCGCACGAAGCGCTGATCGCCGAATTCGGTCTCTGGGCGGCCACTCGAGGTTTCACGCCAGTCACCACAGTGCACCCGCGCGATCTCGTGCTGCGCTCGGGGGGCGAGGAGTGGCTCGTCGAAGCGAAGGTGCTCTACAACGGGAACGCGACGGACGCCGTTCGAGAAGCTGTGGGGCAACTGTTCTCGTATGCGCATTTCCTCTACCGGAAGCGACCAACGCTTCTCGCTCTCTTCTCCGAGTCGATCGGCGATGCGTACGTCGATTTCCTCGAATCCCTTCACATTCACGTGGTGTGGCGCGCCGAGTCCGGATGGAAGGGGTCGGCTTCGGCCACCACCGCCGGGCTGCTGTAGTCACCCACCCGAGGACGACGGGAAATACCGCTGCAGCTCGCCACCCGGTGTGACAAGGGCACCGTGGAGGCGACAGCCATTGAGTTCAGGCGTCGCCGTCCGGCTTCGTCCTGGAGCGACAGACGCACAAGCAGTTTCAACGCGCCCCTCCTGCACGTAGCGCCCCGTGCATGGCACGGTCGCTGTCATGTCGACGCCTGTCACCCCGCCCAGCTCCACGCTCACCGCCGGCGCCCGTGCCGGACTCGCATCGCGTCCTGAGATCGCGCAGGTCCACCCCGGATCCCTAGCCGCCCGTGCGGTCCCGCCGCTGCTCGAGGACGTCTGGGTGGAGGCACCGTGACGTCCCCGCTTGGCCCGACCCTCGAGCACCGGGTGAGCCGCGCGACCCGATACATCGAGCAGCAGCTGGACAGCGTGGGTACCGCCGATTGGGAGGACTCCCGGGAGCACCTCGCGAAGACCCTCAACATCGCGCAGTCGCTCACCATCGAGCCCGTCCTGCGGGCCGTGATCGACCTCGAGTCGACTGGCGCGCTCGCGCACGACCTTGCAACAGGGAGATACCGGCGCCCTCAACCGACCGACCCGCAGGCGGCGCCGCTCGCCGAGGTCGCCGAGGCCGTGCTTGCCCTCGGCTGGCCGACCAAGGCCGACGGTGGGCACCGGACGATCCATCAGACCTTCCTGGCGCTCGGCGGCAGTTATCGGCACGCCGACGTCTACCGGGCGATGCATGAGCGGCTCAAGGGGCGCGAGCTCGAGCTGTACGCCATGAAGTGCTGGCGCGCCCGCGGCGAACTGGCGCTGGCAGCCACACGGCTCGCGGACCCGAGCACCACGGTTGCGCAAGCGCTCGCCGACGAGAAAAAGCTCGAGGCCCACCTCGTCGCCTCCTACGTCGCGACGCTCGGCTACAAGCCGAGGCTCGAGCACCCGATCGGGAGGGATGGGAGCACGGACCTCTTCGCGGACATCTACGACGAGCGTCGCCGCCTCATCGTCGAGGCGAAGGCCACCGTCAACGGACTGTTCCCGGCAATCGGGCAGGTGCACCGGTACCGCTACCTCGTGAACCTCGCCGCCGACCGGACTCTCGTCGACCGGGTAGCCGTACTGCTACCGGGCCAACCGAGCCGAGATGACCTCTCGTGCGCCGCGTCGATGTACCTAGACCTCGACGTGATCTGGCAGGACGGCGAAGGCTTCGAGCACCGAGTGCTCACGTGACGGACGGCGGCACGGTCATCGTTGCCGGGTGGAACCTCGGGGACGACTGCTGACCGAGGTTCCACCCGGCTTTTCTTGCCCGGCTGCCGGACCACCGAGCTGCGGCAGCCGCGGCAAGCCGACGGCCAACATGAACGACTACTCCGAGCGCCACGACGCCTCGTACTGCTCTCCCATCACTTCCTCCCGGTGCTGGGGCTGAGAGCGCCGAGGTGACGACTGGCTTGACCCCATCCACTCGCGCCGAGGCCCGCGGGGACTGGTGAGGCAGCTGGTATCAGCATTCCGCAGGGCGAATGCGGAGGCGGTCACAGCTCAGTGCGCGGCGCGTTCCTGGCCCTCCCAGTACGGCTTGCGCAGCTCCCGCTTGAGCACCTTGCCGGCGGCCGACAACGGCAGGGCCTCGACGATCTCCATCGACCGTGGCGTCTTGTAGCCGGCGATGCGCTCGCGGCAGAACGTGGTCAGCTCCTCGATGGTGAGTACGCCACCCGCCACCGGGACGACGACGGCGTGCACCCGCTCGCCCCACGTCTCGTCCGGGACGCCGATGACCGCGCAGGTGGCCACAGCCGGGTGCTGGGCGAGGGTGTTCTCGACCTCGACGGAGTACACGTTCTCGCCGCCGGTGATGATCATGTCCTTGATGCGGTCGGCGATGTAGACGTAGCCGTCGTCGGACATGTAGCCGCCGTCGCCGGTGTGCATCCAGCCGCCGCGCAGCGCCTGCGCGGTCTCGTCGGGGCGGTTCCAGTAGCCGAGCATGACGTGGCCGCCGCTGGCGCAGATCTCGCCGACCGTGCCGCGGGGCACCTCGACGTCGTCCGGACCGAGGATCCGCACCTCGCCGTGCAGCACCGCGCGCCCGGCGGACCGGCGGTGCACCGGGTGCTCGTGGTCCTCGGGTAGCAGCAGCGTGGCGCAGGGGGAGAGCTCGGTCATGCCGTAGGCCTGGGTGAACGTGGCGTTGGGCAGCGCCTTGACCGCGCGGTTCAGCACGCCCTCGGACATGGGGGAGGCGCCGTAGATGATCCGCCGCAGGCTGCTGAGGTCGAACTCGTCGATGCGCGGGTGGTCGACCAGCAGCTGGATCATGGTCGGCACGAGGAGCACGTCGGTGATGCCCTGCTCGGCGATCGCGGTCATGACGGCGATCGGCTCGAACATCGGGATCATGACGTGGGTGCCGCCGCGGACGAGCTGGCCGGTCCAGGCGGCGAGGTCGGCGAGGTGGAACATCGGCGCGGCGTGCAGGTAGGTGCCGTCGGGGGTGAGCCAGTGCTCGCTGGCCAGGGTGCCGAGCGCCGAGGTGAGCAGGTTGGCGTGGCTGAGCATGACGCCCTTGGACCGGCCGGTCGTGCCGCCGGTGTAGAAGACGGCGGCCAGCTCGTCACCGCCGCGGCGGACGTCGTCCATCGGCTCGGTGTCGGCGATCAGCTGCTCGAAGGCGACGGCGCGGTCGGGGGTCGGGCCGTCGCCGGCGTGGATCACCTGCTCGAGCCGCGGGTGGGCCTCGAAGATGCCCGGGACGTGGCCGGCGAAGGCGTCGTCGACCACGAGGACGCGGGCGTCGACCTCCGACAGCGACTCGGCGATCTCGGCGACGCTCCAGCGCAGGTTCACCGGGACGACGACGCCGCCCGCCCACAGCGTCGCCGCGAGGAACTCGTGGTACCGGTCGGAGTTGAGGCTCAGGATCGCGGCGCGCTCGCCGTCCTCGATGCCGCAGTTGGTGAGCGCCGCCGCCAGGCGGGCGATGCGGTCGACCGACTCGGCGTGGGTCCGCGTGCGGCCCGCGCAGACCGTGGCGATGCCGTCGGGATTCTGCTGCACGGCGCGGTGCAGGCCCTGGGTGAGATTCACGCTCGCGTCCTCCGGCGGAACGAGCGCGGTCCCTGCGTCCCCCGGACCGCGGCGGTGGATGTGATGACCGTCACCTGATCGCAGGGCTGTCGGCGCGCGCAAGGGTGTCGTGCGCGGTGCGAGTGGTTCCGACCAGCGCCAACGGTTAGACAGTGCTCATGACCGAGCTGACGACGGCGACAGGCGGGGGCATGCTCTCCCGCGAGGAGATGGACGCGGCGCGGGAGCGGCTGCCCATCGTCTACGTCGACGTGGTGCCGGTGCGGGTGGATGGGCAGGGCACGGTGATCGCCGTCGGGCTGCTGCTGCGGGCCGGCGAGGACGGGCAGATCAAGCGGGCGCTCGTGTCGGGCCGTGTGCTGTACCACGAGCGAGTGCGTGCGGCGCTGCTCCGGCACATCGAGAAGGACCTCGGCCCGCTGGCGCTGCCGCGGATCCCGCCCGCGCCGCAGCCGTTCACCGTCGCCGAGTACTTCCCGACGCCGGGGGTGACGCCCTTCCATGACCCGCGGCAGCACGCGGTGTCGCTGGCCTACGTCGTGCCGGTCGAGGGCGACTGCGCGCCGCAGCAGGACGCGCTCGAGCTGACCTGGTTCACGCCGCTCGAGGCGCGGGACCCGGCCGTGCTCGCCGAGTTCGAGCACGGGCAGAGCACGCTGCTGCTCCAGGCCTTGGCGCACCTCGGCGTCTGAGAGAAGCCGTAGGTCTCCGCGCTCCTGAAAGGCGGCAGTAGACGGACATGTCAGCGCTCAAAGTGGCGCAAGTGACGCGTTAGCTCATCGGTGCGTGGCGCTACCGGACGTCCGAGCGGATACACGGCGGATCGTTACTGTCGGGCATCCGATGAATTGAGCAAAGGAAGCAACCCGGGATGCCCGAAGAGAGTTGGCACGAGGCGCGACTAATTCCCACGTCGGGCATCAACGGAGCCGAAGAGCAAGAGCGGCGGGCTACCTCTGCGCTTCTCGCGGTGGTGACCGCTGTGCGCGAGTTTGGCCGCGGATTGACCCAGCCGCTCGGCGCTCCGACGGGCAACATTCAGGCCTTCATTGAGGTGCCCTTCATGCTCGGGGAGAAGCGGTGTTACCCCGACGGCCTCATCAGGGTGTCGCGGGGCCAGCGCAGTTGGACGGCCCTCGTCGAGGTGAAGACCGGCACGAACGAGCTGGCCGCGGAGCAGCTAGAGAACTATCTCGACATCGCCCGGGAGAACGGCTTCGATGCGCTGATCACGATCAGCAACGAGATCCCTCCGTCCGCTGGCCAGCATCCGACCAAGGTCGACAAGCGCAAGCTGCGCAAGGTCGCCATGCACCACCTTCCGTGGAGTCAGATCTTGGCGGAAGCGGTTGTGCAAAAGGAGCATCGTGGCGTCGCCGACCCGGATCAGGCCTGGATCCTCGGGGAACTCATTCGGTACTTGGAGCATCCCCGGTCAGGCGCACTCGAGTTCGAGGACATGGGGCCGTCGTGGGTTCCGGTTCGCGATGCAGTGACCGCTGGAACGCTCCGCGCTTCCGATAAGGGCGTAGCCGATGTCGCGGCCCGCTTCGATGCTCTGCTGCGGTATGCGTCCCTGCGGCTCGGACGTGCGCTCGGCACGGAGGTTGTGCCGGCGGTAAGTCGCCGGGAAGCAGCCGAGCCGGCACTCCGGACTGCAGCGCTCGTTGACGGGTTAGTAAAGGAGGGGCGCCTTACGGGTGCCATCCGTATTCCTCACGCGGTCGCTCCGCTGAACGTCGAGCTTGACCTGCGCGCTAACCGCGTCACTCTTCACGTAGACGTCGACGCGCCGCGGGAGGGTCGTCCCACCACCCGCGTCAACTGGCTGGTGCGTCAGCTGAAGGCAGCGCCGGACTCATTGCGGCTTGAGGCGTTCGCGATGCACACCCGCGGACCCGGGGCGGCTGACCTGCTCAAGTCAATTCGTGAGGACGCCGGGCTCCTGATTCAGGACCCGAAGAAGGAGCTTCGTTCGTTCCGGATCGCCTCGACGAGCCCCTTGGGGAGTAAGAGAGGCCGCGGCCGGGGCGCCGCCATCGATTCCGTGCTGGACGCAATCGACGCCTTCTATGGAGACGTCTTGCAGCACCTCAAAGCGTGGACGGCGGCCCCGCCGAGAATGCGTGAGGTCGCCGAGGCGTCTGAGGCTTCGAGGGGGCCCCTCGCAAGCACCGCGCTGTCCTCACAGGACGGCGTAGAGCAGGTGGAGGACTTCGACGCCATCGAGTCTCTTCCCGAGGAGCCAGCCGATTCCCCGTCGCTCGAGGAGGCGGCGCTGCCCTGACTGGAGCCAAGGCCGAGCTCGTGACTGCCCGTGAGACCAAGCTGCAGCACGCTGAACATCGCGGTCACAAGGCGAGTGGCCAAGTTTCTCCAGCAGGAGCGCTGCCTATCGCGGGACCGTTCGCCGCTGCTCCGGCACCAGGAAGGACTCCGGCCCGCTGTCGCTGCCGCGGATCCCGCCCGCGTCGCAGCCGTTCACCGTGGCTGACGTACCTGGGGGTCTGACGACGGCCCGCCCGATGTTCGTCAGACGTCGTCCTCTGCCTCCAACTGCTGGACGGCCGCGAGGAAGTCACCGGAGACCTTGTCGACGGCGGCCAGCGCGGCGGCGGTGAGCACCGGCTGCAAACCGCGCTCCGCGTGCCCGTAGCGGATCAGGTCACGGAGCAGGTCGGGCGCCCGGTCGAGAGACGGCGTGAGGTAGCCCAGGAATGGAAGCCGAGGATCGAGCAGCTTGCGGACGTTGTCCGGGCTCCAGACGAGCGGATCGCCGATGCCATTGCTGCTGCCGGCCGCGACTACCTCGTCGACCAGCGGCCGGAGTGTGAAGCCCGTCCACGCCGGACCGAAGGGGCTCGCGAGGAAGCGTTCGGCGATCTCGTCGAGGTCGTCGTCGGACAAATCGTTCAGCACGTCGCCGTCACCACCCTCGGGCAGCAGCGTGAGCATCCATTCGACCAGCGGTCGGGAGGCGGCCCAGCTCTCGTAGCCACCGCTTCCCGGGCCGAGATCCAGCTCGCGGAGCGCTACTTCGATACGAGCACGCCCGTCGGCGGTCGAAATGTCCCGTACGCGCACGGCTGGGTCGGCGTCCTCCACGAGCAGCGGGATCGCGTCCTCGATCGGCGTCTGCAGGACGAAGCCCTCGGCGGCGAAACCGCCCGGCTCGTTGTCCACGAGGACGACCGCGGTGAGCGGGTGGCCGCCGGGCACCATGACGCCCACGAGCAGCTGATCGGCGTCCCGGTACACCGTGCTGATCTCGACGGCGCGGTCCACACGTTCGGTGCGGTCCAGCTCGGCCAGCCACCGGGGCAGCACCTGTCCGCGTTCGCCGAACTCGCGGCGGACCCGCCGCCGCAGCTCGGCATCGCCGGTGAGGGCCGCGATCGCGAGGACGGCGGCCGACGCCTCTGGCCGATCCTGGCCGGACAGACCTTCCACCAGCTCCACAAGAGTTTCGGCGGGGTCGTCGGCGCCTGCGGTGATGCCGAGAATCATGCCGGCGACGGCGAGCATCGCGCCCGGAGTCTCGCTGTCGAACCCCTCGCGGAGAGCAGCTGCGAACTCCGCATGGGGCAGGCTGCGCCGCTGATCCGGACGACGCCGCTGAGGGCGCCTCTTCTTGTTCTTCGGCATGGTCGGCAGACCGTACTGCTCCCCGCTGACGACACACCTCGGCTGTGCACAGGCACCGATGCCGCCCTCGAATCGCGCCGCCCGCGCTTCTTCTGCTGGCGTACCTCCGCGTCTGACCACGGGGCGGGCGTCGGCTGTCAGCGCTCCCAGCGACCCGATTCCGCGTGGTGGCCCGCGAGGTCCCGGCCGATCGTGCGCAGCAGCGGCTCGGCCCCCGCGATGCAGAGCTCCAGGTCGGGCTCGCGTTCGCGAAGCGTGCGGACGTCGAGCAGCCCCGCCTTGCCGATCTCCGCAGGGCTGAGGTCGCACGACCCGGTGACCCCGATGACCGGCACCCCGTGCCGGAGCGCGGCTTCCAGGACGCCGGCGGGCGCCTTTCCGCTGAGCGTCTGCGCGTCGAGCCGCCCCTCGCCGGTGATCACAAGATCCGCCCGCGCCAGGACGGCGTCCGCCCCGACGAGTTCCAGCACCAGCTCGATGCCGGGCCGGCGGGTGGCCCCCAGCACCGTCAGGGCGGCGAACCCGACGCCGCCGGCCGCCCCCGCGCCGGGGGCGTCGGCGTGTTCGAGGACGACGTCCCCGAGGACGGCGGCCAGCACCGACGTCAGCTGCCGGAGGCCGGCGTCGAGCTGATCAACCTGCGCGGGGTCGGCGCCCTTCTGCGGGCCGTACACGGCCGCCGCGCCGTCGGGCCCCAGCAGCGGGTTCGTCACGTCGCTGGCGAGCGTCACCGGGATGCCGGCCACCCGCTCGTCCAGCCCGGTCAGGTCGGCCGACGCGATCGCCTGCAAGCCCGCACCTCCCGGCGGGACGGGACGGCCGGAGGCGTCCAGGAAACGGGCGCCCAGCGCGGTCAGCATTCCCGTCCCGCCGTCGGTGCAGGCGCTGCCGCCCACGGCGAGGACCACCTCGGTCGCGCCCAGGTCGAGTGCGGCCCGGATCAGCTCACCCGTGCCGGCACTGTCGGCGTCCATCGGCGCCGGCCGACCGGCCGGCAGACGCACGAGGCCGCTGGCCTGGGCCAGCTCGACCACCGCCGTCGTGCCGAGCATCGCGAACTCGGCGGTCACCGGCTCACCGGTAGGTCCCGCGACCACATGCGTGTGGGACGTCGCACCCGCGGCGACCGCGGCGGCGACCGTGCCCTCCCCGCCGTCGGCCACCGGCAGCGCCGTGAGCTCGAGCGTCGGATCGCCGTCCCGCAGGCCGGCGAGGAGCGCCCGCGCGACCTCGGGCGCGGAGAGCGAGCCCTTGAACTTGTCCGGGGCCACCACGACGTGCGGCACGGTCAGGAGACGGGGGTGATGGGCGGGCGGCCGGCCAGCACCGCCGCGGCGTTGGCGACCGACAGCCGGCACATGTCGCTGCGCGTCGTGCTCGCGGCGCTGCCCAGGTGCGGGGTGAGCAGCACCTGCTCCATCGTCAGCAGGCGGGGGTCGACGTCCGGTTCGCCCTCGAAGACGTCCAGCGCCGCGCCGCCGATCCGGCCGCCCTCCAGGGCGGCGACGAGGGCGTCGGTGTCGACGACCGGGCCGCGGGCGGTGTTCACCAGCAGCGCGCCCGGCTTCATCAGCTCCAGCGTCTCGGGGCCGATCAGGTGGTGCGTCTGCGGCGTCAGCGGGCAGTGCAGCGAGACGACGTCGCTGACCCGCAGCAGCTCCGGGAGCTCGACGAACTCGGTGCTCGCCCGCTCGTCGTCGGTCAGCTCCGCCCGGGTGGGCGTCGCCACGATGCGCATGTCGAACGCCCGTGCGCGCCGCGCCACCGCGCGCCCGATCCGGCCGAAGCCCACGATGCCGAGCGTCGCCCCCGCCGAGAGGTCGAGGCCGACCATCATCCGCGGCCCCCAGATCCACGGGGTCTTGGCCCGGAGGAAGCGGTCCCCCTCGGAGATCCGGCGGGCCAGGGCCAGGATCAGTCCCACAGCGAAGTCCGCGGTCGCCCGGTCCAGCACGCCCGGGGTGTTGGTGACCAGCACCCCGCGCTCGCGGGCCGCCGCCACGTCGATGTTGTCGTAGCCGACCGCGGTGTTGGCCACGATCCGCAGCCCCGGCCCGGCGGCGTCGAGCACCCCGGCGTCGATGCGCTCGGTCAGCGTGCACACGAGCGCCGCCGCCCCGGCGATGCCGCGCATCAGCTCGTCGCGGGTCGGTGGTTGCTCCGCGCCGACAACCAGGGGGCGGCCGAGCGCGGCCAGCTCGTCCATGGCGTCGTCGGTCAGCAGCCGGGGGACGTAGATGTGGCCGGTCATGAGGGGCTCCCCGCGAGCAGGTCCGCCGCCGTGAGCGGGCCGGTTGTCGGATCGGGCAGGTCGACCGGGAACGGGCGACCGACGACCGTCGTCCATTGCCGGGCGAAGCGTCGCCACCGCCGGGCGATGGTCGCCGCCCAATCCGGCCGGGGTTCCACCAGCCGCGCGGCCGGCGGGGGCAGCGCGACGCCGTCGACGGCCGCGGCCGCCATGGCCACCGCCCCCAGGGCCGGCAGATGGGACTCCACCACCAGCCGGACGGGACGGCCGAGGGTGTCGGCGACGATCTGCGGATAGGCGTCGCCGGTGGCGAACGCGCCGGCCAGGAACACCGGCTCACCGGGGGCGAGCCGGCCCTCGGTGCACATCTCGAGGACGAGCCGCGAGGCGAACGCGACGCCCTCGGTGATGCCCCAGGCGGCGGAAGCGGCGGACGTGTGGGGGAGCAGCCCGAGCAGCGCGGTGTGCGGCTCGCCGAGCCACAACGGTCCCCGCTCCGCGGCGGTGTGCGGGATGAAGACCGGTGCCCCCTCGGCGTCCTCGGGCAGCGCGCCACCGGCGGTCGCCGTCATCCGCCGGACGGCGTCCCCACCGGACCCGTGGCCGAGCAGCCGCGCCCCGAGCGCCAGGGCGTCGCCGCCGTTCACCGCGCCGTGCGCGAGCCAGCGGCCCGGCACCACGTGGGTGCGGGACAGCGCGAGGGGAACCGGTTCCGGCTCGGTGCGGCACGAGGTGATCACGTGCGTCGTCCCGACCGTGTACATCGGGGGACCGCCGTCCTCCAGCTGCATCAGATAGGCGGCCGAGGCGGTGTCGGCCGCGCCGACCACCACGGGGATGCCGGCCGGGAGGCCGAGGGCCTCGGCGGCCTTGCCCAGCAGCGGGCCGAGCACCGCCAGCGACGGCCGGATGGCCGGCAGGGTGGCAGGCGGCACGCCGTACCGTTCCGCGAGCTCGGGCAGCCAGCGGGGATCGCCGTCCGTCGCCGCCATGATGCCCAGGTAGGAGGCCTGGGTCGGGTCGATGGCCGCCTGCCCGGTGAGGAACTGGCCCAGCCAGGTGCCCACGAGCCCGAAGGTCGCGCACCGCTCCGACAGCTCGGGGGAGGTCTGCGCGGCGACGGGCCAGGCGAGTGCCATGGCGGTCGCGGGCTCCGTGCGGTTGGCGACCAGCCGGGCCTCCTCCGCCGTCCGCAAGCCCGCCGACGCGGCGCACAGGGGGCCCAGGGCGGGGTGCTCCCACCGGACGCCGGGGCACAGCGGAGCCCCGTCGCCGTCGAGGAAGAGCGCCACCGGCGAGTGCACCGCCACGCTCAGCGCCGTCACCCGGGCCCGGGCGGGTCCCAGCCCGGCGCAGGCCTCCGCCAGGCTGCGCATCCAGGGGGTGGGGTCGACGCGGCCGGCCCCGATGGTGCGGGCGTCCGGGTGGGCGGCGGCGCCGCGCGCCAACACCAGCCCGTCCGCCCGCACCAGCACGGTCTTGGTCGCCGACGTGCCGAGGTCGATGCCGAGGTACAGCTCATCCATGGCCGCGCGTCGTCTCTCCTGGTCGAACGATGGGTTCAGGCGTCCTCAGTCCAGCAGCTTCGCGGCGATCTCCGGCCGCTCGCCGTCGTGGACGACGGCCTTGAGCGCCGTGACCATCTTCCCCGGGTCGACGGCGCCCCAGACGTTGCGCCCGGTGGTGACCCCGTGGCCCCCGGCCTCGATGACCGACGCGGCCTGGCGCAGCACGTCCAGGGGACTGTCGGCCGGCGGACCGCCGGCGGCCACCACGATGGCGGGCACACCCTCGACCACCTTGGCGAACTCGGCGGTGGAGCCGGTGTACCAGGTCTTGACGATGTCGGTGCCCATCTCCGCGGCCGCCCGGGCGGCGTAGAGGACGGCCTCGGTGCTGCCCTTCTTGTCCGCGGCCCAGAGCTCACCGCTCGGGTAGGCGTGGCAGATCACGGGCATGCCGACCTCGGCCGCCCGCTTGGTGACGGCAGCCAGCTCGGAGAAGCCCTCCACCTGGTGGGAAGAGCCCGCGCTGATCCCGACGGCGACGGCGTCGGCCCCCAGGCGCAGGGCCTCGTCGACGGTGCCGACGACGGCCTCCTGCGTCAGGTGGAAGTCCACCGAGAAGGTCGACGCCTTCATGACGAACGGCACCGGCGTGGCGTTGTGCGCGAGCACGGCGGCGGCCAGGCCCTTGAACATGGTGACCGCGTCGGGGCGTGCGGCCGCGATGCCGGCGTAGGTCGGGGCGATGTCGGCCAGCCGCGGCGCGACGCCGCGCGGCACGGCCTGGTCCAGCGCGACGGTGACGGTGCGGCCGCTGGGGCCGAAGATGCGGCGCAGGCGGATGGCCCGGCCGAGGGCCGCGGTGGTGCCGTAGGGGGTGATCTGCAGCGCGGCGTGCGGCAGCGCGGTCTCGGGCAGGGCGGCGTTCAGGGTGGCGGTCACGATGTCCTTTCGAGGGGTCTTCCGGGGGCGAGGTGGGATCAGGCCCAGGGGGCGACGCCGACACGCATGTCGCGTCCCGAGGCGGCCAGCTGGATCGCGTCGACGACGTCGTCGATCGGGACCTGGGTGCCGACGAGGTCGTCGACCTGGAGGGCGCCGGAGCGCACCAGCTCGGCGACGGCGCGGAAGTCGTCCAGCCGGCAGGAGGAGGCGCCGACCACGGTCCATTCGTTGTAGTGGATGTCGTTGGCCGGGATCTCCAGCGCCGTGCCCTCGCCGCTGAAGCCGGCGAACACGCTGATCCGGGCACCGGGCGCGAGCGCGCCGAGGTAGGGGTCCAGCGCGTCGGTGCGGCCGACGGCCATCACGAGGACGTCGATGCCGGCGCCTTCTGTGAACTCGAGGATCTGCGTAGCAGTGTCGGCCCCCGGGGCGAGGGTGAGATCGGCGCCCGAGGCCGCCGCGGCGGCTCGCCGCTCGGCGATGGGGTCGACACCGACGATGCGGCCGACGCCGAGCTGCCGGGCCAGCCGGATGTGCATGAGGCCGAGGGGGCCGCAGCCGCTGACCAGCATGGTGGGCGCCGAGGCCGCCGACGCCAGGCGCTGGGCGTTGTAGGCGCAGGCGAGCGGCTCGACGATCGCGGCCGCGCCGGGCGAGACGCCGCCGATGGGGACGATGTTGCCGGCCTGCACGGCGGCCGCCGGCACGCGGACGTACTGCGAGAACCCGCCCGGCAGCTGGTAGCCGAACGCGATGCGGTTGCGGCAGAGGTTCGGGTGGTTGCGCGTGCAGGCCACGCAGGAGCCACACGGCAGCAGCGGGTAGACGCAGACCAGGTCGCCCTGGGCGAGGCCGTCCGGCAGGGGGCCGGCGGAGTCGGCGACCGTCGCGGAGAACTCGTGGCCCATCACGGTGGGGTAGGTGACGTTGCGCTTCTTGCGTCCCTCGTAGATGCGGATGTCGGTGCCGCAGACCAGCGCGCTCTCCACGCGCAGCAGCACGTCGCCGGGCTCGAGGGCGGGGATCTCGTTGTCCTCGACCTTGAGGTCGAGGGGGGCGTGCAGGACGGCCTGCTTCATGGGACGGAACAACTCCTGTCGGGACGGCGCGAGCGGGGTGCGGAGTGGCGGTGCCGGTCAGCCGGTCGCGGCTGCCTCGACGGGGACCGGGCAGGTGATCACCTGGAGTCGGGGGTCGGCGGCGCGGAAGGACTCGATGAGCTCGGGGTCGGCGCCGTCGTCGGTCAGCAGCGTCCAGGGACGGTCCATGGGGGACCAGTAGGAGGTCCAGGCCGCCGAGAGCTTGCTGGAGTCGGCGAGGACGAAGACCTGGCGGGCCGACTGCGCCATGAGGGTCTTCAGCCCGCTCTGTTCCAGGGTCCGTGAGGCGACGCCGCGGGCCGGGTCGACGGCGTCCGCGCCGATGAACGCGACGTCGGCGTACAGGCCGCGCACCGTGTCCTTGGCGGCGGCGCCGGTGATGGTCTGGTTGATCCGGCGCACCCGGCCGCCGAGCACGACGATCTCGGTGTCGCCGTACTCGAGCAGGGTGTTCAGGGCGGCGACCCCGTTGGTGAACACGGTGAGGCCGGGGATCGCCCGCAGCTGCCGGGCCAGGCGCTCGGTCGTGCTGCCCGCGTCCAGGATGACGACCTGGTCGGGCTCGACGAACTCGACGGCCGTGCGTGCGATGGCGTCCTTCTGGGCGCCGTTGCTCAGTTCCCGCTGCCGCACGGAGACCTCGGCGGAGGCCGTGCCCAGTGCGGCGCCGCCGTAGGTGCGCGTGATCCGGCCCTCGGTGTGCAGGTGCGCGAGGTCGCGGCGGACCGTCGCTGGCGAGACGCCGAGTGCCGGCGCGAGCTCCTCGACGGGCAGCGAGCCGGCGCCCCGCTGCACCAGCAGCTCGACGATGCGCTCACGCCGCACATGGGCCGGGATGCGGCCGTCCAGTTGGGGATCCATGTCTCACCTCCGTGCGCAAACTGCGCAGTGAATGAGTACACCGCGCAGGGTCGATGGGTCAAGACCCACCTGCTCGAAACGCGCACATCCTGCGCAACTCTGATCATCACGTGCGCGGAGTGGGCGAGAAACCCGGTAAAGAGTGGCACTTGACAGATAGGGCTGCGCACGATGAGCATGACGCCGTCACGTGTGACGGGAGCCATAGCACGACCGAGACGACTCAGCGCCTGATCAGTTCGCGCAAATGAGGCAGCGGGGTCGGGCAGCGCAGAGACACCCGCATACAGCAGTCGTCGACCTGAGGGAGTAACAGAGTGAAGAACGTCCGCACCGTCGCGGTGGCAGCCGTCGCCGCCCTGTCAGTGGTGTCGCTGGCCGCCTGTGGATCCGGCGCCGGCGCGAAGGCGGCGGGCGGTGGAGACCCCGAGGTCCGCTTCACGCTGTCGATCCCCGACCCGATCGACTCCTCGGTGGGCGTCACGGCCAAGCACTTCGCCGACGAGGTGGCCAAGGACTCCGACAACAGCATCAAGGTGACCGTGGTTCCCAACGGGACCAGCTTCGGCGGCGACCAGAAGGCCGCGATCACGCGCGTCACCCAGGGTTCCCTGGACGCGACCATCCTGTCGACGTCGGTGTACGCCGGCTCGATCAAGCAGATGAACGCGCTGAGCCTGCCGTTCCTGTTCAAGGACACCGCGCAGCTCGCCGACTACCTGGCCGGCCAGCCGGGCAAGGACCTCGCCGGGCTGCTGGAGTCGCAGGCGAAGACCCACGCGGTGGCGTTCCTGACCCGCACGCCGCGCGAGATCACCAACTCGCAGCGGCCGATCACGTCGCCGTCGGACCTGGACGGCCTCAAGCTGCGCGTCCCGGGCAACCCGCTGTGGACGGAGTTCTTCAGCAGCCTGGGCGCCAGCCCCACCCCGATGGACTTCTCCGAGGTCTTCACCGCGCTGCAGACCGGAACGATCGACGGTCAGGAGAACCCGGTGGAGGTGCCGGTGGCCAACAAGTTCTACCAGGTGCAGAAGTACCTCTCCCTGACCAACCACATGAGTGACGCCTTCGTCCTGGCGCTGTCCGACGCGAAGTGGGACTCGCTGACCAAGAAGCAGCAGGACGCCATGGAGAAGGCCGGCGAGGAGACCGGGTCGTTCAAGACGAAGTACGACGCCGACCAGAGCACCAAGCAGATCGCGGAGCTGAAGGACCAGGGGATGAAGGTCAACAAGCTCTCCGACTCGGCGGTCGGCCAGTTCCGCGACAAGGCCCGCGCCCTGTACCCGCAGTTCCGCGACCTCATCGGCGGCGATTTCATGGACGAGACCACCGCCTTCATCGACGCCAAGTAGCTCGACCGAGTCCAGGGAGCCGTCCTCGTGAACAAGGTGCTTGATCACATGGAAGCGCAGTCGAACAGCGTCGACGCGTCGACGCCGCCGATCACGGCGGAGCAGGGTGTGGAGAACCTCCGGACCCGGTTCCGGCGCGACGGCTCCCTGGACCGTGGGTGGAGCGGGGCGGTCTGGCTCGACCACGTCCTGGAAGGGATCGTCGGAGCCGCCATCCTCGGTGAGCTGCTCGTCGTCCTCATCAACGTCGCCTCGCGGCTGGTGACCGGCGACTCCATCCTGTGGACGCAGGAGGTCTCCCAGATCGCGTTGCTGACGGTGGCCTTCGTGGGCGGCGCCATCGCCTACCCCAAGGGCGCCCACATGTCGGTGCGCGCGCTGGTCGACCGGCTGCCGGCCGGCTGGCGGCCGCACCAGGAGGCGATGGTGGACTGGCTGGTCCTCGCCATGGCCGGGGCGAGCCTGGTGCTCTTCCAGCCGGTGCTGGCCGACCGCTGGAACTCGCGGACGCCGATCATGCACGTCCGCGAGTTCTGGCTGTCGCTGCCCATGGCCGTGGGCATGGCGCTCATCTGCTACTTCGCGCTCTACCGGCTGGCCCTGCGCGGTGCGCGGGCCGTGGCCGGCGGCCTCGTCGGCGCGCTGGTCATCAGCGGCGCGGCCCTGCTGCTGGGGGAGTGGGCGCGCGATTCGTCCACCCACGCCCTGCTGGCGATCGTGCTGGTGGCGCTGTTCGTCCTGCTGTTCCTGGGTGTGCCGATCGCCTTCGTCCTGGCGCTGATCTCGGGCGCCTACATCTACTGGGGTGACTTCTCCGACGTCTCCGCCGTCCCGATCGGCATGGAATCGGGCGCCAAGGGCTTCCTGCTGCTGGCCATCCCGTTCTTCATCCTGGCCGGCGCGATCATGAACTCGGCGCGGTTGATGGCGCCGCTGGCCCGCGTCTGCGAGACGTTCATCGGGCACATCCGGGGCGGGCTGCTCCAGGTCATCCTGCCGACGATGTACATCTTCTCGGGCATCTCCGGGTCGAAGGTCGCCGACGTCGCCGCGGTCGGTACCTCGATGCGCGACATGCTCGACGAGCGGGAGTACCCGCGCGGCGAGGTCGTCGCCGTGCTCTCCGCGTCGGCGATCATGGGCGAGACGATCCCGCCGAGCCTGGTCCTGCTCGTGCTCGGCTCGATCACCTCGCTGTCCACGGTCGCGCTGTTCGCGGCCGGCGTGCTGCCGGCGGCCTTCCTGGCCGTGTGCGTGAGCGCCCTCATCTACTTCCGGGCCGGCAAGCTCAAGGCGATCTCCAGCCCGAAGGAGTCGTGGCGGGTGCGGGGGGCGTCGCTCGTCGCGGCCATCCCGGTGCTCATCCTGCCGGTCGGGCTGGTTCTCGGGATCGTGTCCGGCGTCGCGACGCCGACCGAGGTCTCCGGCCTCGCCGCGGCCTACGGGCTGCTCATCGTGTTCGCGTACCGGCGGGCCTCGGGGCGGGTCTTCTGGGAGGCGTTCCGCGACACCTCGACGTCGGCCGGGATGATCCTGTTCATCATCGCCGCGGCGGCGCCGTTCGCGCAGGCGCTGGCCATCGGCGGCGCATCCGACCAGATCGCCACCCTGATGAGCGGCCTCGGCGGGTCGAAGATCCTGTTCTTCGCCGTCAGCATCCTGCTGCTCATCATCATGGGCCAGATCCTCGAGGGCCTGCCGGCCATCCTGATCTTCGCGCCGCTGCTGCTGCCGCCCGCGCTGGAGCTCGGGATCAACCCCATCCAGTACTGCATGGTCCTCATTGTGGCCATGGGCATCGGGTCGTTCGCGCCGCCGGCGGGGATCGGCTTCTACGTCGCCTCGGCCATCGGCCGCGAGACGATCGAGAAGAGCCTGCGGCACTTCGTCCCGTACCTGCTGACGCTGATCGTCGGGATCGCCGTCCTGGCCGCGATCCCGTGGATCAGCACGGCGCTGCCCGACGCCCTCGGACTCGGGTGAGCTCGGCTGGTCGCTGACGACCGGCGGGCCGCGGCACGTGCGGCGGCCCGCCGGTCGATCGACGTTCCGGGGCGGGCGCCGGCACACCTCGGCGTCTGCGCCTGCCGGCGCGGGCTCGGTGCCCGCGCCGGCCGTCGTCCTCAGGCCATCTCGGGGACGCGCAGGTGGTGGAGCACCAGCTCCATCTCCGCCATGTCGGTGACCTCCAGGCCCGACTGCTGGGCGAACTGGTCGCGCATCTCCCGCACCGAGGCGGCGGAGGCTTCCAGCGAGCTCCGGTCGTCGTAGGTGGCGGTGATGACGCTCATGCCGGTCTGCCGGTCTCCCATCACGCTGACGCTGCAGAAGCCGGGGATGTCGTCCAGCCGGGGCATGATGCCGGTTCGGAAGGTCTCGGTCATCTCGTCCATGCGGGCGGGCTCACCACGGGTCCAGGTGACGCGGCAGCAGGCGCCCTCGGGTGCCTGGTGGGCGCGGTGCAGGACGGCGATCTCCCATTCCTGCACCTCGAACTGGCCACCCATGACATCGCTCGACTGGTCGCGCATGGCGCGCACCGCCTCCCTGCTGGCGCTCATCGACTCCTCGGAGTCCCAGCTGGTCGTCACGATGCACCGCCCGGACTGGCGGTCGCACAGCATGGACAGGCCCATGCAGCCGGGCATGCTCTGCACCGCGGGCATGATCCGGTCGCGGACGTCGGCGATGCCCGCGTCGATGCGCTGCGGGTCGGCGTGGACGGTGTTGGATCGGGCGTACATGCCGCCCTCCTCTCGGGATGGCGGGCGACGCCCCGGCGGCGTCGCCGCGAGGGAGATGCTGCTCGCCCCGGCGCTCGACGACCAGTCCGCTGCGCGCGCCACGCGCATCCGCCGGCCGCCACCCTGCGCCTTCCGTCGTGGCGGCAGAGGCTCACCTCCGCAGGACGTGTGGGAGCTGTTGTCTCCCTCCTGCTGCAGGCAATGACCGCTCTTCGGCGGCTGAGGCAGGGCGGTGTTCTACGACGTCGGCAGGACCGGCCCGCAGGGCCGGTGAGCGGACGGGCGGATCGTGCCTGCGAGTCGATCAGCGCAGTTCGGGAAGGTCCTCGAGGTCGAACGCCGCGTGCAGTGCAGCGGTGAGTGCCGGCTCCTGCTCGGGCAGGAGCCTCCCGATCTGGCGGCCGAGCGCCGCTGACGGGATGGTCACGACGTTATCGCAGCTGACGACGCTCGGCTGGTCCAACCCGTTCCGCGAACCGACCGGAACCTCCGTCGACAGCCCCCGGGCGGTGCAAGTGATCGGGGCGACGGTCACCCGGGTCAGGTGAGGCCGAACCAACTCCCGGGTGAGCACCAGTACAAGTCGGCTCTTGTCCAGCGCGGCCAGATGGATCGGCCGCATCAGAGGAGGTCGTCGATCGGAATGCGTGCGGCGTGCTCGGCGAGGTCGTCCATGTCGTCGTCGGGGGCGCTGTCGGCGGCGAGGATGGCCGCATCGCGCGCCGCGACCTCCCGTCGCAGCTCTAGCGGAGCGCGCGGCTGACGACGGCGGCGCGCGACGGTGCCCGTCCGTCGGACACCCGTCGGTCGACGAACTCAACCAGCTGGGATGCAATCTGATACCAGTGGTTTCGAGCCACTGGCGGCATCCCCCGGCTGTGGACGGCGGCGGGACGAGGGTCTCGGCGTCGATAGCCTCGTGCGGTGATCGAGGAGCTGCGCCCCTGGCTCGCCGATCCCGTCGTCCGCCGATCGGTCGGGGACGACGCGTGGCGGCGGGGTGCCGCGTACGCGCGCGAGGGCCGGGTCTCGGACATCTCCTACTCGGGCTCGACCGGCGAGATCGGTGCCGTGGTCGTCGGCAGCCAAGGGCGTATCTACCAGACCGTGGCGGTGTTCGACCGTAGGGACGGCCGGTGGTGGGGAGAGTGCAGCTGCCCGGTCGGCGAGGACTGCAAGCACGCCGCCGCGCTGCTCGTCGCTGCCCGACAGGCGTTCCGGGGTCCGTCCGCGCCACCCCGCGCGCCCGAGTGGCAGCTCGCCCTCGCCGACCTGGTGCCGACCCCCGAGGAGTCGCGGGCTCTGACGCCAGTGGCCCTGCAGTTCGATGTCGAGGGAGCGACCGCACGGTCTCCTGCCGAGATGTCGGTGCGGCTGCGCCCGGTCGTGCCCGGTGCCAAGGGGCGGTGGGTGCGCAGCGGGGTGTCGTGGCGGAACCTGCCCTACGACTACGCCGGGCAGCGCGATCCGGCGCACGTCGCGGCGCTGCTCATGCTTGCCGGGGCGCACCGGGCCGCCGAGGCGAGCTCCGGCTACTACTACGGCTCCGGTGACGCGCCCGTTCGGCTCGAGGAGTTCGGCCCCGCGCTGTGGCCGGCCCTGCGCCAGGCGGTGGACGACGGGGTTCGCCTGGTGACCACGAAGGGCGCGCCGGTCCGGCTGGCGGAGAAGCCGGGGGCGCTCGCCGTGGAGGTGCGCGGGGACGAGCACGGCGACCTGCGGGTTCAGGCGGTGGTCGAGCTGGGCGACGATCGACTCCCGGCCGAGTCGATGCTGCTGCTCGGCAGTCCGCCCCACGGCGTCGCGCTGGTGCCCGGCACCACCGGCCTGGCGCCGGGTCGGGGGGACGGGCTGGTACTCGTTCCCCTGCAGCGGGTGCCGCGGTCCGTCGAGCGGCTGGTGAGTGGCGGGCCGGTGCGCGTGCCGGCGTCCGACCGCTCCCGATTCCTCACCGGCTTCTACCCGGCGCTACAGCGCGCCCTGCCGGTGCGCTCGCCGGACGGGTCGGTGGAGCTGCCCGAGGTCCTGCCGCCGCAGCTCGCCCTGCGTGTCGAGCACCTGCCCGGGCATCGGGCGCGGCTGGACTGGTCGGTGTTGTACCGGACGGGGGACGACGTCCGCCGGGTGCCGCTGGCGCGCCAGGGCACCTCTGCCTCCGACGCGGAGCGCGACCTCGCGGAGGAGGACCGGCTGCTGCGTGCGCTGCCCGCCCCGCCGGAGAGGCTGCAGCGGATATGGCACGTCGGTCCGGACCCACGGCCGATCGCGACCGCGGAGGTGTCAGGGCTGGCCGCCGCCGTCCTGGTCACCGAGATGCTGCCCCGGCTCGCCGACGCGGACGTCCTCGTGGAGGAGATCGGGGACGCGCCGGAGTACCGGCGGTCCGACGCTGCCCCGGTCGTCGGGGTGTCGGCCACCGACAGCGGGGACACCGACTGGTTCGACCTCGGCGTCACGGTCACCGTCGACGGCGAGGACATCCCCTTCGCGCCGCTGTTCGCCGCACTGGCCGCGGGGGATTCACACCTGCTGCTGGACAGCGGCCTGTGGTTCGACGTCCGCCGTCCGGAGTTCGACCAGCTGCGCCGGCTGATCGACGAGGCGCGGGCGCTGCAGGACGCCGACGGAGAGGGTCTGCGGATCAGCCGCTACCAGGCGGGCCTGTGGGAGGAGCTCGTCGAGCTGGGTGTGGTGGCCGAGCAGAGCGAGCGATGGTCCCGCGACGTGCGGGCGCTGCTGGACGTCGACTCGGTCGCTGCGCCGCCGTCGCCGGCCGGCCTCGAGGCGCAGCTGCGGCCCTACCAGGTGGAGGGCTACCAGTGGCTGTCGGTGCTGTGGGACGCCGGGCTCGGCGGCGTCCTCGCCGACGACATGGGGCTGGGCAAGACGCTGCAGACGCTGGCGCTGCTCTGCCGGGCGAAGGCGGCCGGTGAGCTGACCGCGCCGGTGCTTGTGGTGGCTCCGACGAGCGTCGTGTCGAACTGGGCGCGGGAGGCCGAGCGGTTCGCGAGCGGTCTCGTCGTCCGCACGATCGGGGCGACGGGCCGCAAGCTGGGCGTCCCCCTGGCCGAGGCGGTGGCCGGCGCGGACATGGTGGTCACCTCCTACACGTTGCTGCGGCTGGGCGAGGAGGACTACCGGGCACTGCCGTGGAGCGGGCTGGTGCTCGACGAGGCGCAGTTCGTGAAGAACTACGCCGCCAGGACGTACGCGGCAGCCCGGCGGGTGCCCGCCCGGTTCAAGCTGGCGATCACCGGTACCCCGGTCGAGAACAACCTCATGGACCTGTGGGCGATGCTCTCGATCGTCGCGCCGGGGCTGTTCCCGAGCCCGCAGCGGTTCAGCGAGCACTACCGGATCCCGATCGAGCGCGGCGGCGACCCGGAGGTGCTGGCCGCGCTGCGGCGGCGCATCCGGCCGTTGATGCGCCGCCGCACCAAGGAGCAGGTGGCCGCCGAGCTGCCACCCAAGCAGGAGCAGGTGCTCGAGGTGGTGCTCAACCCGAAGCACCGCAAGGTCTACGACACCCACCTGCAGCGGGAGCGCCGCAAGGTGCTCGGTCTGGTCGACGACCTGCAGCAGCACCGGTTCACCATCTTCCGGTCGCTCACGCTGCTGCGGCAGCTGGCGCTCGACGCCTCGCTGGTCGACGAGGCGTACCGGGCCATTCCGTCGAGCAAGGCCGCCGCCTTCCTCGAGCACCTGCAGGAGGTGGTCGCCGAGGGCCACCGCGCGCTGGTGTTCAGCTCGTTCACCGGATTCCTGGGCACGGTCCGGAAGCAGCTGGACGACGCGGGCTTGCCCTATGCCTACCTCGACGGGCGCACCCGGGATCGGGAGCGCTGCATCGACGAGTTCCGCAGCGGCCGGGCGCCGGTGTTCCTGATCAGCCTCAAGGCCGGCGGGTCGGGGCTGAACCTGACCGAGGCCGACTACGTCTACGTGCTCGACCCATGGTGGAACCCGGCGGTGGAGGCGCAGGCGGTCGACCGTGCGCACCGGATCGGCCAGGACAAGTCGGTGATGGTCTACCGGCTGGTCGCGGCGGGCACGATCGAGGAGAAGGTGGTGGCCCTTCAGGAACGCAAGCGGGACCTCTTCGCCAGGGTGCTGGACGACGAGGCCGGCGCGCTGTCCGGGGCCCTGACCGCCGAGGACATCCGCGGCCTGTTCGAGTGACCGTCGGGCCGCGGACGTAGCACTTTCGAGCATCGGCCTGATGAGTGCGTCGGGCCCGATCCAGGCTGCGTCCGGTGCCGGACCAATCCCATGTTCCCTGCGCCGTAGCGTTCGACGCGCGATGCGCCGCCCATGAGAGTCCGGGAGTTGTGCGGGTGGACGGCCCAGGCATTCCGGGGCTGGTTCCGGGCGACGTCGATGGGCCGTCAACCACTGAGCGGCTGGTCCTGGACGACCGAGCTCACTCGCGACGGTCGACGACTCACATCACCCAATTCTCCCGTTCCGGCTGATCGACGTGCGACCGCACGTCCGGCTACTCGCGGGGGAGCGGTTCTGCGAGTGGGTAGCCGACGATGATCTCGGTGCCGTCTTGTCGGTGGGTGCGCCAGCGCTTCTCGACGGGGTCCCAGGCGATGGAGAAGCCATGGTGGACCTTCGTGTGGTGGCGCTCGCACAACAACGCCGTGTTCTCAGCCGATGTCTCACCGTGGTCGGCGATCCACTCCTGCACATGATGGGCGTCGCACCACCAGGTCGGAGCCGAGCAGCCGGCGAAGACGCAGCCGCCGTCGCGGGCGTCGGCGGCCTTGCGGATGTGTGCGGGGACCAGGCGCTGCGCGCGGCCGATGTTCAGTGGCATCCCGTCGGCGCCGAAGAACACCCGGGTGATGACGGAGTCGCAGGACAGCTGCCGGGCCACCTCGTTGGACACCTGCTGGCCGGAGCCCAGGCGGGCGGCTCCTGGGATCATGTCCGGGTCGAGCAGGTCCTCGGCCGAGATCGTCGCCGCGACCTGGGCGTGGTTCTTGCGCAGCATCGGGGTGTCAGCGGCGGCCAGGGCGTTGTCGGCCAGCTGGACGAGCGCGTCGCCCATCTGCTGGGCGTGGTTGCGGTCGTCGTCGGCGACCCGGCCTGCCTGCTGGTAGGCGGTGAGCGCGGTGGTCACCTTCTCGAACCCGGCGGCATCGAGGCGGCCGTGGATGGTTCCGCCACCCTCGGCGCCGGCCGAGGGGGTGAGGTGCAGTTCCCGGCGACGGGTCGGGTCGGGCTCGGGCCCGTCGGGGTCGATCCAGTTCAGCATGCGCTCGACCACGGCCGGCAGCGTCTCGGGATGGTCACCGGTCGCGCAGGCCAGCAGTGTTGCGTCGATCCCGTCGTCCCCGTGCAGGTCGACGCCGAGCGCGGTGGCGGCGGCCAGCCGTGCGGGGGTGGCGACCTTGGCCACGACGGCGGTCTGATCGGGGGTGACCCGGCCGGCGCGAGCGGCCTCGGACCACCGCGGCAGTTGCTCCAACGTCCGGCCGGCCCGGGTCATGCGCGCGGCGGTGGCGGTGGACACGTTCAGGTGCCCGGCCATCCAGGTCTTCATCGTCTTGTGCCCGTCGAACTCCGCGGCCTGGGCGCACTCGGCGGCCCGAACGGTCTCGGCCACCGCGGCCTCGATGACGTTCTGCAGCTGGGTCAATCCGCGGATCCGGGCCAGCAGCGCCGGCGCCTGGGCGGCCGGCGAGCCACCGGGGAACTCTGCACCGGCCAGCTCCCGTGCGCCGGTCAGAACGGTGGCGAGGTCCTCGGGCAGTTGCATGGACAGCTGCCGGGCCGCTTCCCGTTCGTCCGCGCGTGCGGCCCTGGCCTCGGCGGCTCGAGCCGAGGCCGACCTCCGCTCGGCCGGGGTGGGCGGAGCAGGCGAGGGGAAGGGGCGGTCGAACCGGAAAGTGCCGGCATCGGGAAAGGGATCGAAGCCGTCGTCCAGACCCATGACACCCCTCCCTCCGACCGCCGCACTGTTCGAACGTATGTTCGAAGTTTACCGCCGTCGTCTCGATACCGCAACCGGAAAGCGCTGGTCAGAGCACACGCTGCTCGAGCGGCCGCACGGCGGACGTCTCCGGGATCTCGACGGCGAAGAAGCTGTCGAACAGCTCCTCGCGGTCCGGCGCAGGTTCGACCCGCGACTCGAAGGAGGGACGGGGCTCGAACATCGCCGGCGTCGACCCTGCCGGCCCCACAGGGGAGCAGCGGCGCACCTGCGGCGACGTCGTCCATCAGTCCGGTGGGCGGCGACCCGGCGTCGGGCCGGATCGCCCGGGCCGCCCTCCGGCCCGGGCCGGGCGTTGCCTGTGGGCCAGCGCGCCGCGCGCCTTCCCACGACGGGAGCGCTTGGACAGGGCGGCCACGCTACGGAGCGACCACGCTCCGGGAGCTGCCACCGAGCGCGCTCGCGGTGGGCGGGAAGTGCTCAGGCGTCGACGAGCTCCGGGGTCGGCTCGATCGGCTGCCGAGCCGGCGCCCGGTGGGCGACGCCGGCGGCGACGACGAGACCGGCAGCGAGGGCGGGAAGCATCAGCGCCGTCTCCGCTCCCAGCCGGTCGACGACCGCGCCGGTGACGGCGGAGGCGACCGCCTGGCCGACGACGACGGCGGAGCCGAGCATTGTCATGGTGGTCGCCGAGCGGCCGGCGGGGCTGAGCGTCGCGGCGAGGCTGTAGAGCGCGACCAGCGTCGGTCCGACGCCGAACCCGAGGACGGCGAGGGCGACGAGCAGGCCGGACTCCGAGCGCGAGGTGCCGTAGCCGAGGGCCGCGGCCAGCAGCAGCGAGCCGAACACGAGCCAGCGGGCCCGCGGGGTGAACCGCTGGGGGAGCGCCGCCGAGCCGAGGGCGAGCGCCGCGGAGCCGATGCCCATGGCGCCGTAGAGCAGGCCGGCGCGGTCGCCGTCGCCGGTCGCGGCGAGGAAGCCGGTGAGGCTGGTGAGGGTGGTGCCGAAGAAGATGCCGACGCCGAGCGCGCCGGCGACGACGGTGATCAGCCGGGCGGTCGCCAGCTCGCGGATCGGCGCCTGTGCGTCGGCGGTCTCGTGCGTCGGCTGGAGACGGCCGGTCGGGTGCAGGGCGAACGCGGTCACGAAGACGGAGGTGAGGACGGCGGCGCCCGCGATGGCGACCCACGGCGCGATCGCGGTGGCCAGCAGACCCACGAGGAACGGGCCGACGATGAAGACCATCTCGTCGGCGGCGGACTCGTAGGCCATGGTGCCGTTGAGGAGCTTCTCGCGGCGGTCGGGCCTCGTTCGTCGCTTGATGATGGCGACCAGGCGGGTGCGGGAGAGCGGTGCGACCTGCGGCGCGCTGGCGCCGATGAGCACCGACAGCGCCAGGACGGCGAGGTCGGGGGCGCTGCTGCCGACGACGAGCACGAAGGCGCCGAGGAGGACGGCGTTGAGCAGCCCGAGTGGGACGAGCACACGGCGCTGGCCGAGCCGGTCGGCGGCGGCGCCCAGCAGCGGGCCGGCGAGCGCCGTGCCGATGCCGGCGACCGCGGCGTTGAGCCCGCCGAGGGCCACCGAATCGCGCTCGGCGACGACCAGGGTGAGCAGACCGACGACCATCATCGCGAACGGGAGGCGCGCGACGAAGGCGATCGGGAAGTAGGAGACGCCGGCGTGCCGGACGAGCGGGGACTCGGTGAGTCGGGGGAGTGTCATGACCTCGGTGCATCTGCGGATCGGGCGTGCCGCCTTGATCCACCGGCGGGGCCGGCCTACAGGTAGTTGCACACGAGCGTGGGGGAACAGAACTGATTCTATCGCGGACACCCTGAGGCCCGAGGCCCGAGTCCCGACGGGCACGGGAGTGCGCGGCACGCGCTGGCGGCTGAACGCGTGGAGCTCGAGACGTTCACCAACGCCGATGGTTCACGCCGCTCGAGGCGCGCGACCCCGCCGTACTCGCCGAGGTTGGGAACGGACAGAGTGCGCTGCTGCTCCAAGCCCTGGCGCACCGCGGCGTCTGACCGGCCCATTTGCCACTTGCAGCCACCTCATCTGCCTCCCGGGCCACGCACGGACCGGCAGTCTCTCCGGGCCCCCTGCACGGACTCGCATAGCGATACGTTCGCGTCTCACTACGGGGATGGAGCGCGACATGTGGGGTTGGACCGCCAAGCCGGCTGCGCCGGTGCCAGTGCAGGCAGAGCCGGACAAGAAGCGGGAGCAGTTTCTCCGCTGGGGCATTCCTGCGCTGGCTCTGGTGATCGGCATCGTCGTCGGTGGTGCTCTTACCGAATCCGACGTCGAGGCTTCTCCCGCCTACACGACGCTGCAGAGCAAGCTGGCCAGCTCACAGCAGGAGGCTGACTCGCTCGCGGACGACGTCGCAGAGGCCAAGGCGGCGATTCGCCAGGCGACCGAAGAGGGCGAAGCCCGGCTCGCACAACGGACGGCCGAGATGGACGCCCGGAGTACCGCGCTCGACCAGCGCGAGCAGGAGTTGGTGGCGCGTGAGGCTGCGGCTGTGCAAGCCCCGCAAGCCGTCACGAGGCCGGCGCCTGCTGTCTCAGTGCCGGAGGCGCCGGCCCCCTCGAGTACGTACTACAAGAACTGCGACGCAGCACGGGCCGCGGGCGCCGCTCCTGTCCGCATCGGGGACCCTGGATACGGCGGGCACCTCGACCGCGACGGGGACGGCGTCGGTTGCGAGTAGCGAGACGCTGAACCCCGAGGCCGTCACGCATCGCTGGTCCGGCGCTCCTCGGACGGGTGATATCTGGTCGACTGTCAGGTCGGCCGTCGGGTTCGTGTCGGTGGCGTCCGGTACTCCGTTGTCCGGCCAGGCCGATCAGCCGGCTTTCGGACGACGGTGAGCGGAAGGTGCGCAAGCAGTGCAGCGACTCGATGGGCAGCTGGTGCTCAGCCCGACCGACCTCACTCACCACCAGGAGTGCGCCCACCTGACCCGGCTCGACCTCGGCGTCGCGACGGGGGAGTGGGCGGCGCCGGACGAGGTCGTGTCGCCCGAGCTGCAGCTCGTCTTCGATCGTGGCCTCGAGCACGAGCGGAAGTACCTGGAGTCCCTGAAGGCCGAGGGGAAGACGGTCGAGAAGATCGAGACGGTCTTCGACGCCGACGGACGACGTCGCGCGGAGGCGGCGACCGTCGAGGCGATGCGCCGCGGAGTCGACGTCGTCTACCAGGGCACGTTCTTCGATGGCGCCTGGGGCGGGCAGGCCGACTTTCTGCTCCGGGTGGAGAAGCCGTCCCCGGTGTTCGGCGGCTGGTCCTACGAGATCGCCGACACCAAGCTCGCCCGCAAGCTCAAGGTGGCCGCGCTGCTGCAAATGGCCACCTACGCCGAGCGGCTCACCGTGCTGCAGGGCGTGGCGCCGGAGTTCATCCACGTCGTCACCGGCGACGGCGAGTCGCGACCCTGGCGGTTGATCGACGTTGCCGCGTACGCCCGCCGCGCGCGGGCCCGGCTGGAGGCCTTCGTGGCCGATCCGCCGGCGACCGGTCCCTCGCAGATCGGCTACTGCGAGCAGTGCCGTTGGGCAACGCGCTGCACCACCGAGCTGCGGCAGGCCGACGAAATCGGCCTGGTGGCGCAGATGCGCGGCGACCAGCGGGACGCGCTGCGGGCGGTAGGCGTCGCGACGCTGGCCGACCTGGCGAACGCGTCGCCGCAGGTGCTCAAGTCGTCGGGCATCGGCGTTGACGCGCGCACGCGGCTGCAGCAGCAGGCGGCCGAACAGCTGAAGGAACGGACGACCGGCCAGCCGTCGCGCACGCTGCTCGCCCCGGTGTCGGGCCTCGGTCTGCTGCGCCTCCCGCCGCCGAGCGCTGGCGACCTCTACCTCGACTTCGAGGGCGATCCCTGGTTCGAGGACGGCGCGGGTATCGAGTACCTGGCTGGGCTGGGCGACCGGGCCGGTGGCTTCTCCGCGCTGTGGGCGCACGACCGGCCGGCCGAGAAGCGGATGGTCGCCGATCTGATCGACCGCCTGGTGTCGGCCGCGCAGGCCGACCCGGGGATGCACGTCTACCACTACGCGGCCTACGAGGTCACGGCGCTGAAGCGGCTGACCGCGAGCTACGGCGTCCGGGAGGCGGAGCTCGACCAGCTGCTGCGCGAGGAGCGCTTCGTCGACCTTTATCCCGTCGTCCGGCAGTCAATGCGGATCAGCAAGGAGTCGTACTCGATCAAGAAAGTCGAGGAGTTCTACGGCCGGTCTCACGGCGGCGCGGTGACGAACGCGCTGGGCAGCGTGCTGATGTACGAGCAGTGGCTGGCCGACGGCGACCAGCAGAAGCTCGACGACATCGAGTCCTACAACAAGGACGACGTCGACTCGACCCGCGAGCTGCACGACTGGCTGGAGCAGCAGCGCGCCGAGCTGGAGGGCGTGCACGGCCCGCTGCCGCGCTCGTCGGTCGTCGTGGTCGAGCCCGACGCGAAGGTGACGGCTGTCCAGGCGATCGAGCAGGAACTGACCGAGCGGCTGCAGTCGGCCGGGCACGAGCTGCTCGGCGACCTGGTGGGGTGGCACCGCCGCGAGGACCGGCCGGCCTGGTGGGAGGTCTACCGGCTGCAGGACCTGGACGCCGAGGAGCTCGAGCGTGATGGCTCCGCGCTCGGCGGGCTGACCTTCGTCCGCTATCTGGGGCCGGAGAAGAAGAGCCACCTGTACGAGTACTCGTTCCCGGTGCAGGACACGAAGGTGTCCGCGGGCGAGGACGCCCTCGACGTGGACACCGCGAAGAAGGCGGGCACGGTCTTCGAGCTGGACGTCACGGCCGGTCGACTGGTGTTGAAGACGACGGCCGCCGAGGCACCGCGCCCCCGCGGGCTGGGGCCGGGCGGGCCACTGAACACGAAGAGCCTGCGCGAGGCGATCCAGGCGACGGGGGAGGACGTGCTGGCCGGGCGTGACTGCCTGGGGCAGGCGCTGGTCGAGCGGCGCATTCCCGCGGGAACGCGGCTCCGCGAGGGGGAGTCGACGACCGACGCGATCGTGCGGCTCGGACTCGCGCTGGACGGCGAGGTTCTGGCGATCCAGGGCCCGCCGGGGAGTGGCAAGACGACCGCGGCGGCCCGGCTGATCCGGGAGCTGCTCGACGCGGGCAAGAAGGTCGGCGTCACGGCCACCTCCCACGCCGTGATCGGCAACGTGTTGAAGGCGGTCGGACGACCGGCGCTGCAGAAGTGCGACGAGAGCCAGCACTGCGGCGCGAACGGGGTGGCCTGGTCGAACGACAACGCGGTGGTCACCAAGAAGCTGCTGGACGGGGACGTGAACCTGGTCGGCGGGACGGCGTGGTTCTGGACGCGGGCGGACGTAGCGCAGGCGGTCGACGTGCTGGTGGTCGACGAGGCGGGCCAGTTCTCCCTGGCCAACGCGGTGGCGGTGGCGCGGGGTGCGAAGTCGATGGTGCTGCTCGGGGATCCGCAGCAGCTAGCCCAGCCGAGCCAAGCGGTGCATCCGGGGGACTCCGGCGCCTCGGCGCTCGAGCACCTGCTCGACGGCCACGCGACCATCCCGCCGGAGCGTGGGGTGTTCCTCGACCGGTCTTACCGGATGCATCCGGACCTGACCGCGTTCGTGTCGGATCTAGCGTATGAGGGCCGGCTGGAGGCAGCCGACGGCCGCGTGCAGATTGCAGTGCTGGGGGAGGGGCCGCTGGCGGGCAGCGGATTGCGAGTGGTGCCGGTCGACCACGTGATGACGTGCGCGGACAAGAGCCAGCAGGAGGCCGACGTCGTCGGGCAGCTGTGGTACTCGGTGCAGGGCTCGACATGGAGGAACCACGAGGGCATGGAGTCGGTGATCGGCCCGCGGCAGGTGCTGGTGGTGGCGCCCTACAACGCCCAGGTCGCACTGATCAAGGCGACGTTGCCAGCGGGGGCCCGTGTCGGAACGGTGGACAAGTTCCAGGGCCAGGAGGCCCCGGTGGTCATCTACTCGATGACCAGCACCAGCGCCGACGAGGCACCCCGCGGCGTCTCGTTCCTCTACGACCTCAACCGGCTGAACGTGGCGGTGTCGCGAGCGCAGGCGCTGGCGGCGGTCGTGCTGAGCCCGCTGCTGCTGGATGCGCCGGTGCGGACGCCGAAGCAGTTGCGACGGGTGAACGCGCTGTGCCGATTGGTGGAGTTGTCGGCCGCCACCTCGTAAACCTATTGCGGAGCGCGGGGTACGGGCTTGCAGCCATTCTCTTCCGGAGGTGGTGCCAGAACTGCGACGTTGCACCCGGAGACGGGCTTGGACGACGCAACGACAAGCCCGAGGTCGTCCCCTTATTGATCTCCCAGTTTAACGGCTCCCCGGACGCCGTTTCGGGTGTCCGGCCTGACGCCGGGCACTGTCGAGCTGCCATTCGGTGGAAAAAGGCGGTAGGAGATGGCGCCAGCGGAAGGAGTGGTGCCAGCGTACTCGGGGGAGAACGCCGCCCGAATCTGACTAATCGTCAGGAAGTCCCCCGGCGAGCGGTCCGCGAAGGCGTGTTGGATGTGTGCGCCGATGTCGCGGCGACCGCCAGAGCTCCGTTCACTCTTGATGCGCGTCGGTGGGGTAGGCGCAGCTTGATTGTCGCGGTCAGGGCGTAGGTCCCGCTCGCTCGCGGGGGCGAAGAGTTCAGCGTCCGTCAATAGGGCTGGCCGCGGCCACAGTTGGGTCGCAATCTGCGCAAGCTGGGCGCTTCTTTCGGAAATAGCGGTCTCATCCCAGCGCTCGGGCAGCGAGCGATTGAGTGTGAGTGCCGAGTGCTCGAGAAGATGCCTCCGTTTCGTCTCCCAAGGCCCATTGCTGATTGTGCTGTTCAGCGACCCGGTGATGAGGGTCAGATTCCCGATCGTGTGCAGCAGCTCCGAGCGCTGATCGCTGACGACCTCCGCCACCGCGGGGTCGCTTGGCAAGGGCCAGTGGTCTTCCCAGCTTTGGGGGAGGAGGTGTTCCACCGATAGTTTGCGCTGCGCGGCGATCGGTTCGGAGAGGGCCCTGGTCGCCTTCGCCTCGAGTGCGAGAAGGACTCGCTGAAGTCGATCACGCTTCAGCAGCCGGTACAGGGGGAGGCGGCGGAGCGAGTGCTCGACCTCGGCGTCCGATGGCCACATGCCAGAGTCGGAACCCTGCCCCGCCAGGTAGCTCGGCACGATCTCCCCTGCGGGCCCTTCGCCACTGCCGAGGCGGCGAAGGAGCTCGAGGAACAGCCGGTTGTAGTTCTTGGTAGTCAGCCGGCAGAGGCTGCGTCGCACTACGTAGGACTCGAGCGCGAGGAGCGCGTTGCGCCGGTCGGAGCCGGAGGTGTTTGCGAAGAGCCAGAGGAGAAGGGGAGTCATCGTCGTCGTATCGACGATCTGCATACGCGCGAGAGAAGCGCGTTCCAAGGCGTCGTCTGACTGTCCAGCCTCCAACCGCTCGTAGACCTCTGCGTAGCGCGACGCTTCCTCGAGCAACTCCATTGCTCGATCGGCGTCCTGGCCGACGAAGGCTCGGGCAGTGGGGAAGAGCTGGTGCGCCTGTACTTCACGCTGCATCAGGATGACGAGGAAGTACCCCATGAAGGCATCGAGGCGAGGTCGAATCAACCGTCCCTGGCGCACCTCGTGCTGCCAGGACTCTCCTTCGAGGGGGCGCCAGTGCTTTTCGTAGAGGCTCTCGATCGGTCCTCCGGCCTCTTGAAGCGTCCGGAAGAGCAGATTCTTGATGAGGTCCGAGGCGCGCAGAGCGGTCCCTCGTGCGTTCAGCGTCTCGAAGATGACCTGGGCGTTATCAGCCGGGCCGAGGTCGATGACCACTACTTCGAGACGCTCGAACACCACCTCCGCCAAGCCCTCAAGTGCGGTTTCCGCCTCGGCTTCGCTGGAACTGGCCAAGCTGGCGGCGATGGCATCGCGGAACCACGCGTATGCACCGGGAATGCGAGGGAGACTGGGTGCGTAGGACGTGTCGCGGTACTCCCCGGTCATCACAGCGCGGTATGCGGCGCGGTCTCGGTTCGTGGGCCAGAGTTTGTGGCGCTCCTCGGGCAAATCGACGAGGTCGCGGTCGTTTTCCAGCAGCTTGGTGAGCCGCTTGACCATGACCGCGGAGGGGAAGCGCTCACGGTAGGCGTCGCGTATCGCCGCTATGAGCAGCTGCAAGGTCGTCAGCCGCTGCTGCCCATCGATGACCTCCCGAGTTTCCAGGCTGCCGTGGGCGCCGGGCTTGTACTCCAGAACGATGGCTCCCAGGAAGTGCGGGACCGTGTCACCGTTGGCCCCACGCTCGCGTGTCGCTTGCACGTCCTCCCATAGGGGCTGCCATTGAGTTGCCGCATCCCACACGTATGGGCGCTGAAAGAGCGGAACCGTCAAGCGGATATCGCTGCGGAATACGGTCCGCAAGGTGCGAGGATGGGCCTCCACTTAGAACTCCTCTTTGATTCTGAAACGCCAGACTCAGGCCGCCGTGTTGTCGGCGTGCTTGCGCCGAGCGGCTTTCCATGTCTCCGTGCTGATGATCTGCTGAACGGCATCGGCGAACGTCTCGTTCTCCAGGAGGGCTTTCAACAGCTTGTTGGAGCTTTCCTGATTCTGGAACAGCGCGCCGGCGATGTCGTCCTTCTTGATGGTCAGGGAGAACTGCTCCTCCGTGTTGTCCGCGGCGCGCTGCTGGACGTCCTCGTCGTCAGAGAGATGGCTCGGGACGCCGATGTAGATGAGCAGGCTCTCGGCCTGGCTGAGATCGATGCCGTGCGCTGCGTTGAAGGTCTGGATCAGCTCCGACAGCTTCACCATCAGCGCTTCCTCGATGGAGCTGCCGCGGCCCTCGCCGGTGTACGTCTCGATCTCTCCGCTGCTCTCACCCGGGGTGTTGCTGCCGCTGGTCTCGATGCCGGCTTGGTGGCCGACGAACGCCAGTGCGGTGCCGCCGAGGTCGATGGCACCGGACTCCGTCGGTGCGTCCTTGAGCTTGGACAGCAGAAGCTTCCCGTAGACGTACAGGCTCTCCAGTTCCTCGTCGGTGAACTTCATGACCTGACCGAGGAAGGCGTAGGCGCGGACGAACGCCTTGAGGGCGTCTCGCAGGTCGGCGAGTTCGTGCTCGGGGAGGTTGCCCGCCCGGAGGACGGCGGGGTCGACGTTGGCCGACACGGTCGCGTGGGCGGCGTCGTGCCCGAGCAGGAACGCCGCCACCGCAGCCTGCTGCTCGGCGGGATCGATGACGTGGTGGTCCTCGATGCGGGTCTGCAGGTTGTAGAGCAGGTTGGGGTCGGTCTCCTCCGTCCAACTCGATTCGTAGAACGGCGCGAACTGCTCGCGCATCTCCTCGGCGGTGTTGCGGAAGTCGAGGACGAACGTGTCCTCCTTGCCCGGGTGGATGCGGTTGAGCCGGGAGAGCGTCTGTACCGCCTTGACTCCCTCCAGCTTCTTGTCCACGTACATCGTGTGCAGCAGCGGCTCGTCGAACCCCGTCTGGTACTTCTCCGCGACGATCAGCAGCTGCCCTTCGTCGTGGAAGCGCTGCTTGGTCTGGGTCTCGGGAAAGCCGTTGAGCCCGCTCTCCGTCACCGGATCACCGGCGACGTCCGGGTCGACGAGGCTGCCGGAGAAGGCGACCATCGCGCGGATCCCGGTGAGCTGCTTCTTCTGGAGGTAGCGCTCGACAGCCGCGAGATAGCGGACGGCGTGCAGCCGGCTGCCGGTCACCACCATCGCCTTGGCCCGGCCGCCGATCTTGCCGGCGGTGACCGTGCGGAAGTGCTCGACGATGATCTCCGCGCGCTGGTCGAGGTTCGAGGGGTGCAGGTCGACGAACCGGGCCAGCGCGACGGCGGCCTTGTCCTTCTCGACCTCGGGGTCCTCGCTGGTGAGCCCGTTGGCCAGCCGGTAGTAGCGCTTGTAGGTCACGTAGTTGGCCAGGACGTCGAGGATGAAGCCCTCCTCGATGGCCTGGCGCATCGAGTAGAGGTGGAACGGCTCGTAGACCGTCGTCCCGGCCTCGTCGCGCGGCGTGCCGAACAGCTGGAGCGTCTTGCCTTTCGGCGTCGCGGTGAAGGCGAAGAACGACAGGTTCGGGCTGCGTCCCCGCGACGCCGCGGCCGCAGCCACGGTGGAGACCAGCAGGTCCTGGTCGTCGCCCTGGGACGCCTCGGCGTCCGCAGCCTCGGCCTCGGCGGCGGCGAGCGGATCGGCGGCGCCGAGCACCTTCTTCAGCTTCTGCGCGGCGTCGCCGGTCTGCGAGGAGTGCGCCTCGTCGACGATGACGGCGACCCGCTTGCCGACGACGGCGGCGTCCTGGGCGATGACCGGGAACTTCTGCAGCGTGGTGATGATGATCTTCGTGCTGGTGTCGGCCAGCGCGGCTTTGAGCTGTTGGGAGTCCAGGTCGATCCGCTGCAGCAGGCCCTGGACGTGCTCGAAGCCGGAGATCGTGGCCTGCAGCTGCGCGTCGAGCACCCGCCGGTCGGTGATGACGACGACCTTGTCGAAGACCAGCTCGTCGGTGCCGAGCTTCGCGCCGGTGCCGAGCAAGGCGGGATCGCTTGGGGAGTGCAGGTCGGCGAGGCGGTGGGCCAGCCAGGCGATCGAGTTGGACTTGCCCGAGCCGGCGGAGTGCTGCAGCAGGTAGTTCTGCCCGGAGCCGTGGACGGCGGCGTGCGCGGTCAGCCGCTCGACGACGTCCCACTGGTGGTAGCGGGGGAACAGGACCGAGCGGCCGCCCTGCTTCGGCACCTCCTCCTGCACGTAGCGGTGCAGCAGGTCGAGCCAGGTGTCGCGGGCCCACACCTGCTCCCACAGGTAGGCGGTGCGGTGGCCCTTTGGGTTGCCCGGGTTGCCCTTGCCGCCCTTGCGGCCGGGGCCGGCCGAGCCCTGGTTGAACGGCAAGAAGACGGTCTTTGACCCGGCCAGCTTCGTCGTCATGAAGACGACGTCGGGGTCGACGGCGAAGTGCGCCAGCGCGCGGCGGGCGAAGATCCGGTCGGCCGGATTGCGCTGTGCCTTGTCGCGGTACTGCGCCTTGGCGTGCTCGACCGTCTGGCCGGTGAAGTGGTTCTTCAGCTCGGCGGTGGCCACCGGGATGCCGTTGACCGCGAGCATCAGGTCGAGCGACTGGTGCGGCGACGACTCGCTGTGGTGCAGCTGCCGGTAGACCAGCAGCCGGTTGCCCGCGTACTGGCTCTGCAGCTCCGGGGTGAGCCCGGACGTGGGTCGGAAGAAGGCGAGCTGGATGCGCTGACCGGAGTCCTTGACGCCACGACGCAGCACCTGGACGACGCCCTGCGCGTCGATCTCCTCGGCGATGCGCTTGAGCACCTTGGGGACGACGCCGGATCCGTGGCGCTCGGCCAGCTTCGCCCACGTCTTCGGCTGGGTCTCCTGGAGGAATGCGATCAACTGGACCGGGTCGAGCCCAAGACCGACGTCGTAGTCGGTGGGGGAGCCGGGCCGCCAGCCGTGGGCGAGGAGATGAGCCTCGATCGCGGCCTCGAAGTCGGACTCGGTGTGCCCCGCCATCACGCCACCGCCCGAGCCGTCGTGACGTCGAAATGCCCGGTGACTGCAGCGGTGATCAACGCTTGCTGCCGCTCCTCAAGGAGAGCCACGGAGCGACTCAGTACCTCCTGAGCTTGCCTGACCTGGTCATCGAGTGACCGTACTTCAGCTGCCACAGTCAACTGATACTCGAATGGGGCTGCCGGGATATGTAGCCCACGAACAGCGTCACTCGGAAGATTGTTCGCCATGCCCTCGGCTCCACTCGTTCCAAGCTTGATCGCTTCCCGTACCGGACGACTACGGAGCATCAAAGCGATGTACGTCGGATCCGTATGGCGGTCGAGGCGCAGCCGGTAGATCTTGTCGCAGAGCAGAATGTTCTCGGGAGCGGCCGGCGGGACAACGGCGGCGCTTCCAATCAGGTCGAGCGAACCACTTGCTCGTGACATGAGCAGGTCACCGGGCCGGATCAGGTACTCCAGCCTGGGCGGCAGATCCGAAGGTAGCGCCTTGTGCTCCCTCGGCCGGAACGTTCCACCGTTCACGGCACCGGCCTTCAACACCCCATACTCAGCAGCTGTCGCCAGTCGGTCCTGGCACTGGGGCGACCAGCCTTGTTCCAAGCCGCCGAGGAGCAAGCCGAGTCTGACCGCGCCGAAGAGTTCGGACGCCTTGGTGTAGTAGCCCGTCAACTGGGCGTTGGCCGACTCAGCAACCACGTCGGCTTGCCGCCTTCGCAGTGCAATGGCGCGGTCGAGGCGGGCGACCTGGTCGTCGAGGAAATCCGCGATCCGCCGCTGCTCATCGTCGGGAGGGAGCGGAACCGGCATCTGGTGAAAGTCTTCCTTCGATACGCGACGATCGAAGGTGCTCTCGGCGCGCGTATATAGCCGGTACTGCCTTCGGTACTCGACGCTACGCAGAAGGTGATGCATGTACTGCGGACGGACACCTGGAACGAACCGATACACGCGGTAGTCCGGGCTCACAGATCCGGCGATTCTTGTGACTGCAATGCCCCCGCCAATGAGCCACATGGGATTGACGATCAGGTCACCAGGCCGAGCCACCCACCCGTTGCGGATCGTCGCATCCGAGGAGGCCTGCCGTCCGTCACCGTCTCGCTCACTGACGGAACCGTTCGATGACAGCGACAGTGGAGGCGCCGTCGCATCGGTATTGCGATCGACGACCAGCGCTGCGGTGCGCCTGAAGGGCACTGCAGGCCAACACGCTCGACTGGCGAGTGCTGCTGCAGCAAGGTGCGCGCTCATCGCTTCAGCCCAGCAAACACTTGCTGAATCTCCGCCTCGACGGTTTTGAGTTCGGCGTCGATCTCGGCGAGGGGCCGCGGCGGGACGTACTTGTAGAAGAACCTCGTGAACGGGATCTCGTAGCCGATCTTGGTTTTGGTGTGGTCAACCCAGGCGTCCGGCACGTGGGGAAGGACCTCCCGGGCGACGTAGGCGTCGACGTCCTCGGTGAGGGGCACGTTCTCGTTGTCGCGGAGGTCGGGGTCGGGGAGCGGATCGCCCTTTTTGTCGGTGACGATCGGCGCGTCCGGGTCGGCCACCGCCGCCGCCGAGAGCACCGCCTTCTTGAGCGTCGGCGGCAGGCCGACCTGGCCGCGGGCGGTGCAGGCGTTGAGCAGACGCTTGGTGAACGCCTTCTCGTCCTCCTCGGACGCGCCCAGCAGGTCGATCAGCGCGCCCAGTACCGCCTCATGGGTCTTCCGCGCGTCGTCGTCCCCAAGGGAGAGGGCGACCACCGGCTTGGCCGAGCGGACCGCCTCGATGGTCTCCTCGGTGATAGTCCAGCGGCGGCGAAGCGGCCGCTCGACGGTGATCCGGCGGAAGCCGAAGGTGTCGTTGTCGAACACCTTCACCCGCTCGTCGTCGTCCGCCAGTTGCGGGGCGTCGTGGTAGAGCCGGGTGACCTCGGCGATGTGCGCGTCGTCCAGGTACTTGCGCTTGTCGCCGAGGCTCTTGCGGATCTTCGACCACTCGCCGCGGGCGTCGATCAGCGCGACCTTGCCCTGGCGCTCGGGACGCTTGCGGTTGGTGACGATCCAGACGTAGGTGCTGATCCCGGTGTTGTAGAAGAGCTGATCGGGCAGCGCGACGATGCCCTCGAGCCAGTCGTTCTCGATGACCCAGCGGCGAATGTTGCTCTCGCCCGACTCGGCCGCGCCGGCGAACAGCGGGCTGCCGGAGAAGACGATCGCGATGCGGCTGCCGCCGTCCTCGGCGGGCTTCATCCGGGCGATCATCTGGAGCAGGAAGAGCAGCGACCCGTCGGAGACGCGGGGGAGACCCGCGTTGAAGCGGCCGCCCGGCTGCTTCGACTCGGCGACGATTGCGTCCTTCGACTTGTTCCAGTCCACGCCGAACGGCGGGTTGGCCAGCAGGTAGTCGAAGCGCTTGTCGGCGTGCCCGTCGGCGGTGAGCGTGTTGCCCAGCACGATCCGCTCCGGGTCCTGGCCCTGGATCAGCAGGTCGGACCGCGCGATCGCCCACGTCTCGGGGTTGAGCTCCTGGCCGAACATCTCCAGCCGGGCCTTCGTGTTCAGTCGGGTCAGCCACTGGTCGGCAATGTTCAGCATGCCGCCGGTGCCGCAGGCGGGGTCGTAGATCGAGCGCACCGGGGCGGTGCCCGTGAGCACGTCCGAGTCCTCGCCGAACAGCAGGTTGACGATGAGCCGGATGACTTCCCGCGGGGTGAAGTGCTCACCGGCCGTCTCGTTGGAGAGCTCGGAGAACCTCCGCAGCAGCTCCTCGAAGATGTAGCCCATCGCGTGGTTGGGCACGACCTCCGGCCGCAGATCGAGGTCGGCGAACTTGCCGAGCACCAGGTAGAGCAGCCCCGCGTCGTCCAGGCGGCTGATCTGCTCGTCGAACCGGTACTTCTCCAGCACCTGAGCGGCACCGGGCGAGAAGGCCCCGATGTAGGCGCGCAGTTGCTGGGCGAGGTTGTTGGGGGAGTCGAGCAGCTTCGTGAATGTCAGCGGGCTGACGTTGTAGAACGGCACGCCCGCGGCGTCGCGCAGCAGGACGTCCGGGTTGTCGGTGACGCCCTTGAGCTGCTCGGCGCGAGCCAGCACCGCGGCCTTGGTCTCTTCGAGCACGGCATCCAGCCGCCGCAGCACCAGCAGGGGGAGGATCACCCCGCGGTACTCCGCCGGCTTGTAGTCGCCGCGCAGCAGGTCGGCGACCTGCCACACGAATTGAACCTTGCCTTCGAACCCTTGCACGCCGATGCGTCCCCATCCCTTGTGCCATGTACCGCCAAGCCGGCACGGTGGTGTCTCGGAAATTCTTACCTGAGGTGAGCGCGCCGTGGTGGGACAGTCGTGGCGCGCCGCCGGAGCGACGCCATCGGGCCGTCCGGACCTCCGTCAAGATGGGAGTCCCTTGGACGCGATCGACATCGTCACACCGCTGGCGCCGTGGTCGCCATGGGGAGCTCTGGCAGACGCGGCACTAAAAGCGCCCAAGCTTCCCGGCGTCTATCTTGCCCGCCGCGGTGCCGCCGGGGAGTTGCTCTACGTCGGCCATGCCGGTGAACGAGCCGCGAGCCAGCCGGGGCTGCGCGGCAGGCTCGGCATCTACGCGCGTGGTCGCGGAGCGGTCAGTGGCCTGGGCGAGGCCGCCTTGGACCGTGCGCTGGCCGACCGAACCTTTGTCAGACAGCGCCTGCATTTGCTTGAACAAGGGTTCGAGGAGCGGACCAAGGACTGGGCGCGGGCGGCATTGGCGTGGGCCAACATTCACGTCGCGTGGACGACCACCGCGGACAAGGGAAGTGCCATCGTGCTGGAGGACCGTGTCCTTCAGGCTCTCGAGGAGCATGAGTTGTGGAACCGACTACGCCCACGGCATCGTCAGCTGCCGCCGACGTGAGGATTCGATCTTGGGTGGTCGATTGATCTCGGGCGGTTGCAGCGCTGCCGTCCACGGCCTCGTCGGTACTGGCGCTGCGGTGCTTGAAGAACCGATTCGCGAACGGCTTCCGGATGGCAACCACCATCACTTTGACGCCCTGATCAGCCAGAGCCTGGCCGTACCACGCCACGCCCGCCGGTTGAGAAGGGTTTGGCTTCCTGGTCGTTGGCCGAGCAGAGGGTGAGGCGCGGCCGCCCGGCAATGTTGTTGGCGATCCACGTGACGAGTTAGCTGGCTGCCAGGAATTCTTGGTAGCGCCGGTCGAGCTTGTCTCGGTCGGGCTGTGCGGCTCGCTGACGGGGGACGGTCAGTCGAACGTCTTCCATCGCCTGGATGCCGTGCTGCAGCATAGGTCCGTCGACTTCCCGCAGCACGTCTCGGCGAACCTTGATGATCAGGTCCGGCGTCACTCCGAGGATGTTCCGGTCGTACGCAGCATGGTGGATCTTGCACAAGGAAAGGCCGTTCGGAACTACAGGAAGACCTCCCTCATCCACATCTCGGATGATGTGGGCGGCATCGAGAAGATCCGGATGCCGGAGCTGGCAGATTGCGCAGCGCGTTTCGTAAGCCTGAAGAACCCGCGCCCGGAACACCGGCTGATGAAGGCGCTGACGGACGAGCCGCTCCAGATACGAGCGCCGATCCGGAGTAAGAGCGGCGACCAGTGCGGGGTCTACAAGGCGCTGTGCCTCATCTACCGCGATGAGGAAGGCGTGGTTCTCCGGCTCCTCGCCGACCACGTAAACCGGAAACTGGGCCTGGTACACGCTCTTCGCTACGCCGATGAAGTAGGCGAGCGGAAGTTCCTCGCGCATCGCGGTCCGAAGGGCCCGGTTGTCTGAGTGGCTGCTGTCGGTACCTCTGTAGGCATACTTGACTAGTCCGCCAGCGGAGATGTCGTCCTCGTAAGGGGGCAACTGGTTGGGCGCCGTATAAGTCGTTCTGATGGTCAAGGCGCCGTCGAGCTCGGCGGGCTTCCAAATACCTGGTTGCACGACGAGCTTGAGTGGGCGACCGGCGATAACGAACGTATTGAGTTGGGACGAAGGAAGGCCCTCGGGGTGGCGAGCCGTGAGATCGCGCAGGAAGTCAAACATCGCTGTGCGGACTTGTGAGTCGTTCAGCGCCATCGCCACGGGTTGTCTCTACCACCCTGGCTGGCCACCGGCGCTGCACGCCACGGTCAATGGGCACGTCGTCGCTGCAGGGCGGCGTTGAAGCTGGCGTTCCAGAGGCCTAAGTGTGGCCAGTGGTCGGCGATCCGCGCAGTCGCTTCGTCTACCGGCATCCCCCTCGCGCGCATCAGCCACGCGCGGAGGACGAGGCCGGTGCGGGAGGCGCCGCCGTGGCAGTGCACCAGAAGGCGGTGGCCCTCTGCGCGGAGTGCCTCCATGTCATTAAGGATGTCGTCCAGCACGGTGTCGATGTCCGCGTTGTAGTCGTTGTCCGCGATGTAGGCCATCCGGTGCACCTGGTGTGGAAACGGATCGCCGAGCCGACACAGCGAGATCACTGCGAAGTCCTCGTCGCTGTATCGCGCGCCGTCGAGGTTCCCCGCCCAGATGCCCGGTAGCACTTCCTTCGGGCCGATCCGCGGGATCACGCCGGGGGAGTAGTGCTGCAGCGGCTTGCCGTCCAGTGCCGCCGCCAGCTCCTGCAGGTCCGCCAAACCCCACCGCCGGTCGCCGAGCTCCTGAACCTGTCCGTGCACCGCCGACGACCAGCGCATCGGGATGCCACCCATTCCGGACATCGCTCCCGCCAACCCACCGGCCAGGCTCGCCACCGCGGAGGTGTCGCCCGCCAGGTCGATCGCCAGCCGCATCACCTCGGCGAAGTCGCGACCCTCGCGCAGTGCCCACACCGCCCGGCCAAGCGTCGCCCTGGCCGAACCCTCCGCCTCAGGCACCTGATCCGGCGTCCAATCCGGCGCGAGCACTGTCGTCGCCCGGTCTCGCTCTTCGTAGGCGACCAGCGACAGAGCCGCAGGGATCGCCTCGAGAACATCGCCACCGTCCAGCGCCACGCGCATCAGCTCGGCGAACACCGCACCGGCCTCACCGGACGCGGGATCGCCGCCGGTCACCGCAGCGAAACGCCGGGCGCCCTCAACGGATGCCTCGCGGCCGAAGCGGGAGAACCAGATGGCCGCCGGTGTCTGCCAGCCGCTGGTGCTCTGCGGGGGTCGGTGGGTCACGTCGGCCTCGACCAGCCCGCCGCGATCCACGAGGGACGACGCCACCTGCAGCGTTGTCTGCGTGATGGCCGTGAACTCGCCGGGGGAGGAGCCACACATCTCCGTCTTTGCACCGCGCGCCGGCGCCGGGAAGCGCCGCGAGAACTCGCCCCCCGGCGCACCCTCGAACGGTGCGCCAAGCGTGTCGCCGACAGCCGCGCCCACCAGCGCTCCGGCCACCCGGTGCGAGCGGTGCATGGTCAGGCTCACGCTGTCTCTCCCAGAGCTCCGTGAATACTTGAAAGGACATCGACCCGAGGAGCCGAGCATGCCCGCACCCGGAACGCGGTTGGAGAAGCTCGGCTTCCTCACCATCGGCCTCTTCGACGCGAATGATCCCCGCCCCGGTCACGAGACCACCCTCGACGTCATCGCGCTCGGCGAGCAGCTCGGCTTCGACAGCGCCTTCGTGCGGAACCGGCACCTCCAGTACGGCATCTCGTCGCCGATCGCCGTCCTCGCGGCCGCGACGCAGCGGACGACGAGGATTCAGCTCGGCACCGCGGTCATCCCGCTCGGCTGGGAGAACCCGCTGCGCCTCGCCGAGGACCTCGCCACCGTCGACATCCTCTCCGGCGGCCGGCTGAACCCCGGCGTCAGCGTCGGGCCGCCGATGCACTGGGACGACGTCAAGGCCGCCCTCTACCCCGACACCGCCGACGTCGAGGACTTCAGCTACGAGCGCGTCGAGCGGCTGCTGCGGTTCATCCGCGGCGAGCAGGCCGGCACCTTCCGCGGCATCGAGGGGATCGAGGAGTGGTCCGACCGGGTCGAGCCGCACTCGCCAGGCCTGCAGCACCGCCTCTGGTACGGCGGCGGCAGCACCCGCTCGGCGCAGTGGGCCGGCGCGCACGGCATGAACTTCCTGACCAGCAACGTGGTCAAGGCCGAGGACTCGACCGACTTCGCCGAGATCCAGGCCGGCCACATCCGCGCCTTCCGCGAGGCCGCACCCGACACCGCCCGCGTCTCCCAGGGCCTCGTCGTCATCCCCACCGACTCGGCCACCTCCGAGCAGCGCGCCAAGTACGCCGCCTACGTCAAGAATCGTGAAGCCCGCATCGGCATCCCGCAGGGTCCCGGCAAGCTGCTCTTCGCCAGGGACCTGGTCGGCACCTCCGAGCAGATCGCCGAGGCCCTCTACGCGCACGCCGGCTTCCGCGAAGTCCGCGAGGTCGTCTTCGCGCTGCCATTCAGCTTCGAGCACGAGGACTACGTGCAGCTACTCACCGACATCGCAGCTCATCTGGGCCCCGCGCTCGGGTGGAAAGACGCGGGAGGGTGAAACGTCACTCTTAGTGAGTGTCGCAGCCCGTTTTCGTTAATTCGGACGCCTCCGTCTCGTAGCGTGGCCCAGCTTGGATCTGCTGTGGGAAACGGAGTCGATGGTGAAGGCACTGCTCGCCCTTGCGGGTGCGCACAAGGCCGTGACGGCGGTCGCCGTGGTGGCGGTCGTTGGCGGGGGAGGCGTCGTTCACGCCGCCATGGCCAACACGCCGTCAACGGCGACGGTGACCAAGGTGGTCGACGGCGACACCATCGACGTTCGATACGCCGGCGACACGCACCGCATCCGGCTGCTCAACGTCAACACTCCCGAGTCGGTCGACCCGAACAAGCCCGTGGAGTGCCTCGGCCCCGAGGCCTCTGACTGGCTCAAGGATCGCCTTCCGCTGGGTGCGGAAGTCCGCCTTGAGCGGGACAAGGAGACTTACGACCGCTACGACCGCGAGCTGGCCGCGGTGTTTGTCGGCAACGAGCTGATCAACGCCGAAATCGCCCGCGCCGGCTACGGCGTCGCCATGTCGGTCGGGTCCAACACCAAGTACCTGTCGCGCGTCGAGGCAGCGCAGGCCGAGGCGCAGAGCGCCGGTCGTGGCCTCCACTCGACGACGCTCGACTGCACTATTCCGGCGAAGGTAGAGCAGCTTCAGGCTGCGGCGACCGAGACCATGGGCCAGGCACCCGCTCAGGCCGCCACCCTCAGCGAATTCGACGCATACACGGCCGACCTCGTCGCCGTGTTGGCGGCGGCGAAGACCCTTCAGCGTGTCCTCGATGGTGACGTCCACGCCTTCCCCCTGGTCGCCTATGAGGGCCGGGTGAGCGCCTTCAAGTACCAGGTGGAGAGCGCTCAGCACGAGCTAAGCGCGGCGAAGGCCGAGAACGGCACTGCCCGGGCGGCACGAAAGCAGCAGCTCGACGCCGAGGCGCGCGCGGCAGAGGAGGCCGCACGGCTGGCCGCCGAGGAAGCTCAACGCCAGGCGGAGGCGGCGGCCGCGGCAGCTGCGGCGCAAGCCGCGCGGCGGTCGTCCCCTCCCTCGAGCGGGGGCTCGTCTCGCTCCTCCACCGCCTCTCGGACGGCATCACCTACAAAGGCGCCCACCAACAGCGGGTCCGGTAACCCGACCGGCTACACCGGCTGCCGCAGTTATGCCCCAGGCGGCAAAACCTGGACGCCTATCCCTTGCTAAACCGCCCAGGGTCCGGATGTGCGGAACGGCAGATTTGTTGAGGTGCCGGCGAGTGCCGCGTCTCGCGATGTCGAGTGCGCCCTGCCGTTCAGCTTCGAGCACGCGGACTACGTGCAGCTACTCACCGACATTGCCACTCACCTCGGCCCCGCGCTCGGCTGGCGTCCCGCGGGCTGAGGGAGACGGCGAGATCAGTCCCCGGGGACGACGACGGCGCGGCCGCGGATCGCCCCGTCGTGCAGCCTGCGGTAGGCCTCGGGCGCCTGATCGAGGCCGAACCGCTCCACCTCGACGTGGATCGCGCCGGCGCGCGCCAGGTCGAGCACCTCCATCAGCTCCGACCGCGTGCCCCAGTACGGCGCGCGCACCGAGGCGCCCATCGGCGTGGAGAAGAAGCCGGTGGGCATCAGCCCGCCACCGATCCCGACGATCTGGATGACGCCGTTCAGCGCGACCGCCTGCCGCGCCGTCTCCAGGGTCGGCGGGGCTCCGACGAAGTCGAACACCGCCTGCGCTCCCACCCCGCGGGTCAGCGCCCGGATCTCGCCGGCCGCCGAGGCGTCGGAGAGCAGCACGTGGTGGGCGCCGACGTCCCGCGCGAGCGACAGCTTCTCCTCGTTCACGTCCAGCGCGACGACGGTGGCGCCGGTGATCGCCCGCAGGATCTGGATGCCCACGTGCCCGAGCCCGCCGGCGCCGATCACCACGGCGGTGCTTCCCGCCGGCAGCGCGCCGAGGCTGGACGCGATCGCGTGGTACGGGGTCAGCCCCGCATCGGTCAGGGAGACGGTGGCGACCGGGTCGAGGTCGCCGAGCGGGACGAGGTGCCGGACGTCGTCCACGATCATGTACTCGGCCAGCGCGCCGGGAGCGCCCAGCCCCGGCGGCGCGATGCCCAGCTCCGCGGCCCGAGGGCAGTAGTTCTCCGCGCCGCGCGCGCACGCGTGGCACAGCCCGCAGCCCCACGGCCCGTAGACCGCCACCGGCTCGCCCACGTCGACGCCGGTGGCGCCGTCACCCAGCGCGTCGACGACACCCGCCCCCTCGTGCCCGAGGGTGAGCGGCAGCCCGTAGACGTACTGCTCCTCCGGCAGGCCCATGACGAACGAGTCGGAATGGCACAGCCCGGCCGCGGTGACCCGCAGCCGGATCTGTCCGGGGCCGGGCTCCGGGGTGGGGACGTCGACCACCTCGGGCTCGCCGCCGATCGTCCGGTACTGCACCGCGCGCATGCCCGCTCCTCTGTCGCCGGGAGGCCGTGCCGCCGACCCTAGGGTTCGCCGCGGATCGGCGGAGGGTCTATCGGCGGCGGGCTGCCGTCACTTGCGCCAGAACACGTGGTGGATCACGCCGCTCGGGCTGGGGACGACCTCCAGGTGGAAGCGGTCGCGCAGCTCGTCCGGCGACTCCCAGAGCCGCACGCCGGCTCCGATCGTCACCCCCGGGTTGACCGCCACGTGCATCGTGTCGACGAGGTCGGCGTCGAGGAACTCGCGGACGGTGGTCACCCCGCCGCCGAGCCGGACGTCCTTGCCCTCGGCGGCCGCTCGCGCCTGCTCGAGCACCGCGGCCGGCTCGCCGTCGACGAAGTGGAACGTGGTGTCCGACAGCGTGAACGACGGCCGCGGGTGGTGGGTCAGCACGAACACCGGGGTGTGGAACGGCGGCTCGTCGCCCCACCAGCCGTGCCACTCGAGGTCGTGCGGCCCGCGGTAGGGGCTGAACTTGTTGCGGCCCATGATCTCGGCACCGATGTTGTGCGAGAAGTCGCGGATGAAGTAGTCGTCGAGCCCGCGGCTGCCACCCGGCTCGGTGCGGTTGGGCCAGCTCGCCGTCGTGAAGGCCCAGCCGCCCAGTTCCATGGGATTGGCCGTGCCGAACGGCGTCTCCAGGCTCTGGCCCTCCCCAGCTCCGAAACCGTCGCTCGACAGGAACAAGTTCTGCACTTTCAACAACTGCTGCACGGGTCTCCTCCGGGATGGTCGTCGAGGGTCCGACCGCCGCAGGAAGCAGAACTCATCGGCGGGCTAGTGTCCACATCGATCCCCGGCCTGAACTGTCCTGGAGCGCCCGTGCCCCCGTTCGACCGCCGTCCTGACGGGAGCCGGCCGCTCACCCGCGCTGCCCGTCTCGCCGCAGACGCGCTCGGCCGACGGTGGAAGCTGCCGGCGCCCTCGTCGGCGGTCACCGTGCTGCACGACCTCGACGTCCCCATGCGCGACGGCGCCACCCTGCGGGCCGACGTCTACCTGCCCGCGTCGGCCGGTCCGCATCCGACGGTGCTGCTGCGCTCCCCGTACGGCCGCGGCGCGGGGGCCGCTGTGACCATGGCGGTGCCCTACGCCGAGCGCGGCTACGCGGTGGTGCTGCAGAGCGTGCGTGGCACCTTCGGCTCCGGCGGTGAGTTCACCCCGGTCATCAACGAGGAGCACGACGGCCAGGACACCGTCGCCTGGCTGCGCGACCAGCCCTGGTTCGACGGCCGGCTCGCCACGCTCGGCCCCAGCTACCTCGGCTACACGCAGTGGGCCCTGGCGCTCGCCCCGCCACCGGAGCTGAAGGCCATGGTGCTGCACATCGGCCCCCACGACCTCGCCCAGGCCGGGATGATCGACGGCGTCTTCCAGCTCACCAACCTCTCCATCTGGACCGACATCGTCGCCCATCAAGAGCGGGTCAGCTTCCTGCGTGGGGTCGTCCGGCTGGCGATGGCGGAGCGGCGGCTGGCCCCGCACCTGGCGGAACTGCCGCTGCAGGGGCTGGCCGAGCGCTTCGGCGGCACGCCGGCCCCTTGGTTCGACGAGTGGCTGGACCACCCCGACCTCTCCGACCCGTACTGGGACCGCTACCGGGCCACGCCCGCCGTGCACTCGAGCACCGTCCCGACCCTGCTCATCGGCGGCTGGCAGGACTGGTTCGTCGAGCAGACGCTGTACCAGTACGCCGCCCAGCGCGACCGCGGCGTCGACGTCGGCCTCACCGTCGGCCCGTGGGCGCACCTGGGCATCGACCCAGCGGTGACGACGCCCGAGAGCCTGGCCTGGCTGAACACCCACCTCCCGGTGGACGGCGCACCGCCCGCCCCGCCGCGGACGAGCCGGGTGCGCGTCTTCGTCACCGGCGCGCGCACGTGGCGGACCATGCCCGACTGGCCGCCGGTCACCGCCGACCGCACCTGGTACCTCGCCTCGGATGGCCGGCTGACCGACGAGGCGCTGGCCGAGACGAGCGAGCCGACGACCTTCCGCTACGACCCGACGGACCCGACGCCGTCGGTCGGCGGCCGGATCCTGGGCTACAGCGCGGGACAGCGCGACAACACCGAGCTCGAGGCGCGCGACGACGTCCGCACCTTCACCACCGGGCCGCTGCGGACGCCGGTGGAGCTGCAAGGCGGGGCGCGCGTCCGGCTGTTCCTCGAGTCGGACAACCCCTACGCAGACGTGTTCCTGCGGCTGTGCGACGTCGCGCCGAACGGCCGGTCGGTCAACATCACAGACCGGCTGGTCCGGCTCGACCCCGCGCCGGGGGAGGAGCCGGTGACCGGCGTGCGGACGGTCGAGACGACGCTGCCCGACACCGCGCACCGCTTCCGGGCCGGTCACCGCATCCGGCTGCAGGTCTCCGGCGGCGCCCATCCGCGCTACGCCCGCAACCTCGGCACCGGGGAGCCGCTCGGCGCCGCAACCCAGGGCGTGCCGGTGACCCACCGGATCTGTCACGGCAGCGCCACGCCGTCCGCCATCACCCTGCCGGCGGCCTGACCCTGGACACGTGGCGACCTGTCGAGAAGTCGACTTCTCGACCCCATCCGCCCCGCGCGCACCACCCGCCCGGAACGCCTCGCCGGGTCCCGCACCGACGGCGTTCCGCTTCGTACGGTGGCGTCGTGGCCAAGCACTATGTCGATGAGACCGCCGAATTCAGGATGCCCGTGTCCGGACGACACTCCGCTGCCGACAGCCGCGAGCTGGAGATGACCCAGCGGTTCGACCCCGGCTTCTCGCGCCGCCGCCCCGCCGTGCCGGCCGTTCCACCGCGCGACGACCAGACCCGCTGATCCACGACTCAACCCGCTGCACGGGGGAGGCGCATCACCGACAGGCATACTTGCCGGCCGAGCGCGAGGAGGCTGGTTGAACCCGATCCTGTCCCGCCATCTCGCCGGAATGAGTTGGCCGGCCGGCCGGCAGCGTCGAATGGTCGACGGGCTCCGACTCCTGCAGGCCCTCGCCCGCACCGGGGAGCGGCCGGTCACCTACGGGGAATTCGCGGAGCAGGTGCAGCCGGGCCTGGCGCCGCTCGCCGCGTCGCGGGTCCTGGCGGACATCGGACAGTTCTGCGCCGTCGCCGGCTGGCCGAACGTCACGTGCTTCGTCGTCTCCGCGACCACGGGGGAGTGCTCCCCGGGATGCCGCTGGATCGGGGAGGAGGGGCCCGCCGTAGCCCGGGAGCGGGCCTGGCTGGCCTACGGCGTCCGCCGGGACGCCCCGTTGGCGGATCAGGTGACTGCCGTCGCCGAGACACCGAACAGTTGACCTGCCGCGCTCGACCGGGCGCCCAACGGCGATCAGTCAGGGCGCCGGCTCCCTGAGCCGGCGCTCGGACTCCTCGATGTCGGCGCCGTCGTGCTCGACCTGCTCGGCGTACAGCCGCTGCCCCGCGATCCGCCCGTCGTCGGTCAGCTCCGCGATCGTGACGGCGCGCATCTCGAATGGCGAGCCGTCCGGGTAGTGGCCGTGCCAGAACCACTCCGCCCAGGCGGTCGAGCCGTGGTCGGCCGACGACAGCAGCTCGCACTCCATGTCGGCGACTTGCTCGAACAATTGGCCCCAGATGGATGCCAACGTGTCCCGGCCGGTGTACTCACGGGCCGGGTGGGCCGGCTGCTGACTGTGATAGTCCGGCGCGAAGAGTGAGGCCATGCGCTCGGCGTCGTGCGCGTTCATCGCGTCGAGCAGGTTCGACAGGGTTGCGTTCATGGACGCCTCCGTCGTCGTCCCCCCGCGCCCATAGCGACCCACCAACAGCCGACGGCGTCAACACCCTCCCGCACGCCGTCCACGTCAGCCGCCCGACCAGCAGCGACGTCGCCCGGGCCGCTGACATCTGAGGTTCGCCGAGCAGCATCCACACCCCACCCGAGCCGGGCTCACCTAGCCTCCCGCGCATGGCACGGGGATTCGAGAGGCCACCGCGGTTGGCGGTGCTCATCATGGTCGTCGGTGCGGCGTGGCTGATCGGTGGCGGCGCGTACGCCGCGACTCGCACGCAGACCGACCCACTGACCCCCGCAGAGCAGTCGGACCTCGCCCGGCGAGCGGCGGCGGCGTCGGGGGCATCGGCATCGGCTGGCGCACCCCAGCGCGTCCTGTTCCTCGGGGACTCGTACTCGGCCGGCGCGGGGGCGAGCACACGAGCGATGCGTTGGACGACGCTCGTCGCGCAGTCACAGCACTGGCTGGAAGACAACCGCGCCTTCGGTGGTACCGGCTACGTCACCGCGCTTTCGGGCGCCGAAGCGCAGCGAGGCTGTGGGCGACCTTCGTGCCCCAGCTACGAGCAGGCGATCCCGCGGGGTTCGAGCGCCAAGCCGGTGTTGATCGTGGTCAGCGGAGGCCGGAACGATCTGTCCTCACTCGGTCCGGACTACCCGGCTGCGGTCGCCAGGTTCTTCGCCGACCTGCACGCGGCGTTCCCTGACGCCGGGATCGCCGCCACCTCCCCGCTCTGGGACGACGGGCCAGCCCCGGCGAAGTTGGCAGACGCCGGACAGGCAGTGCTGGAGGGGGTGGGATGGGTCGGTGGCACCTACCTGGACATCGGGCAGCCACTAGCCGGGCACCCGGACCTCGTCGCATCGGACGGGATACATCCGAACGATGCCGGCCATGCGGCCATCGCGCAGGCCGTCGAGGCGGCGATGACCGCGGCCGGCGTGCGCCTCTGACAGGACCACGATTGCCGCGACCTGCTGCGCTGATCACACCCCCTCTGGGACGCATGCTCAGGTGAGCGCATGTAGGTCGTCCGTACTCCTGACGCGCCGGGAAACCGGGACGTCGTCGTATCGACGTCCCTCATCGCACACTGGTCCCCATGTCCGTTCCGCAGCCGCAGGTGCTCCTGCCCAGGAGGCCCACGACGTTCCAGCGGCTGCGGGCGGGCGGGTGGTACTACGCCGTCACGATCTGCTCGTTCGGGTTCCTGGCCGCGATCCCGTTCTGGCACGCGGCCGGCCGGGTCGCCCGCCGCGACGTCCGCCGCCTGGCGCTGGCGTACGCAGTGGCCGGGGTCTACCTCGTCGTCCTCATGGCGCTCACGCCGCACCGGCCGGACGGGACGTCGGCGAACGAGACGCTCAGCACGATCGGCGGCCTGAGCGCCCTCTTCGTCGTGATCGCCGGGTGCGTGCAGCTGCGCCCGCTGCGCCGGGAGGTGTACGGCGGCGGGGGAGTGGTGGCCGCGCACAGCGACCCGGCCGTCGCCCGTGCACTCCAGGCGCGCGCCCGCCGGGAGGAGACGCGGCGGCTTCTCGCCGAGGACCCCGGGCTGCGCCAGGAACTCGGCATCGGCCGTCCCGACCTCGGGCGCGGCTACGACGACGGCGGCCTGATCGACCTGAACACGGCGCCCGCCGCGGTCATCGCGCACGTCTGCGGCATCGACCCGGTGCACGCCGAGGCGATCGTGGCCGACCGTTCGGCCCGCGGCGGCACCTTCTTCAACCTCGACGAGCTGTTCGTCGAGGTGTCCCTGCCGCCGTACGTCGCCGACCAGCTACGCGAGCGGGCGATCCTCTGCACGCCGACCGCAATGATCGGGGACGACGATGACGCAGCCGTTCTACCGGCAGTCGTGGTTCGTCGTCGTGGGCGGACTCGCGGCCATCGGCGTGCTCGGCACCGTGATCGGCGGGGCGGGGTCGCAGCCGGACGACGTCGTCAGCGCGCCCGGTCCGTCCACGTCGGCGTCCGCTCCTCCGACGACCACCTCACCGCCCAAGACCGCACAGCCGACGACGTCCGCACCGACGACGTCCGCACCGTCGGCGGCCGCGAAGACGGGGGTCGACTTCGCGATGCCCGACCTCGTCGGCATGGACCTGCAGTCGGCGCAGGACCTCGTCCAGACGTACGGGGTCTTCCTCAGCGTCTCCCACGACCTGCGCGGCAGCCGGAACCAGGTGCTGGACTCGAACTGGCTGGTGTGCGACCAGAACGTCCCGCCCGGGCAGCAGGTCACCGGCGATGCGGAAGGGCGCATCGACCTCGGGGTGGTGAAGCGCGGCGAGTCCTGCCCCTGACCGGGCCGGACGCCGGGCTAGCCGTCGTACCCGGGTAGCCAGCGCCGGACCTCGCCGTCGACCGGAACCGTCGCCTCCAGCGAGCAGAGCACCCCGACCAGGCCGCTGGCCACGCGCAGCAGCAGGAGATGGCGCGGCGGGACGGTCAGCCGGCGCTGGGTGCGAGCCACGGCGCCGAACGGGTCGGAGGCGCGCCAGGTCTGCTGCTGCAGCCAGGCGCGGGTGAACCGGTAGGTGGGCGTGCGCAGCGGCTCCAGATAGGGGTCGAGCAGCCCGAGCAGGTCGGCCGCGGTCACCTCCTCCGGCCGCAGCAGCCCGGCGGAGGCGGCGATGCGGTGCAGCTCCGCCGCGTCACCGTCCCGGCCGGCGGCGAGCAGCGGCCCCAGCCGGGCCGGCCAGCCGTCCGGCGTCGGCTCGGTGGAGCCGAAGTCGAGGACGGCGAGGCGTCCGTCGTCCAGCACTCGGAAGTTGCCCGGATGCGGGTCGCCGTGGAGTCGCCGGGCGCGGACCGGGGCCGACGCGAGCAGCCGCACCAGCAGCAGCCCGGCGCGGTCCCGCTGCCCCTGGCTGCCCGAGGCGATCACCCGCGACAGCGGTGTGCCGTCGACCCAGCGCATGATCAGCACCTGGCCCGCGACCGCCAGGACCTCGGGCACGAACAGGTCCGGGTCGTCGCGGTAGGCGTCGGCGAACGCCGTCTGGGCTTCGGCCTCCTGCGTGTAGTCGACCTCCTCGGCCAGGTGCGCCCGCAGCACCGCGACGAGCTGCCGGCTGTCGAGGCCGGGCGCGGCCACGCGCATCACCGGCGTGAGCGCCTTCATCGTGTCCACGTCGGCGAGCAGCGCCGCACCGGCGCCGGGGTACTGCACCTTCACAGCGACGGGCGTGCCGTCGTGCCACGTGGCCCGGTGCACCTGGCCGATGCTCGCCGCGGCGACCGGCCGTGCGTCGAACGCGCGGAACAGCCCGCGCCACCCGCCGGGGAACGACCGGTCGAGCTGCTCCTGCACCATCGACGCGGGCATGGCCGGCGCCGCCTCCTGCAGCCGCACCAGCGCCTCGCGGTACGGGCCGACCAGCTGGTCGGGCAGCGCCGCCTCCATCGCCGACATCGCCTGGCCGACCTTCATCGCCCCGCCCTTGAGTTCCCCGAGCGTGGCGAACAGCTGCTCCGCGGTGCGTCGCTGCACCTCCGCGGCGACCAGCTCGGCCGGGCGGCCGCCGATCCGCTTGCCCAGCCCCACGGCCGAACGACCGAGGTGTGCCGCGGGCAGTGCGGCCAGCCGGGCGACGCGGCCCAGCCGTCCCCGCGGCGGCCGACCGCTGCCGGGTGGGCCCGCATCCACGCCGGGAAGGTAGCGCCTCCGTGGGGGCGTCGGTCGCGGACGGGTCAGCCCTCCTGACCGCCCCCGCCGGTCTCCTGCTGGCCGACGTGCTCGTCGGCCATGTCCCGGACCTTGTCGATCTGCTCGTCGTGCTGACCGCCGGTCTTCTGTTCGGCGAACTGCTCGGCCTTGTCCAGCGCCTGATCGCTGCGCTTCTCTCCCTGCTCGCTGTCCAGGGCGTTCTTGGCCTTGTCGGCCATGTCGCCGAGGTTCATGATCCGCTCCTCACGGGTGGTTGCCGGGGCCCGAGGCCGTACCCACCCGCCCGGCTCGGAACCGGCGGCGCGTCGCCGGTCGCCGTTCGTTTGCCCTGACCGGCCGAGCGGGCAAGGACGGCGCATGGAGATGCGCACGCTCGGTCGTACCGGCGTCAAGGTCAGCCCGCTCTGCCTCGGCGCGATGATGTTCGGCCAGTGGGGCAATCCCGACCACGACGACTCGATCCGCATCATCCATGCCGCGCTGGACGCCGGCATCAACTTCGTCGACACCGCCGACGTGTACTCGCAGGGCGAGTCCGAGGAGATCGTCGGCAAGGCGCTGGCCGGCGGACGGCGGGACGACGTCGTCCTCGCGACGAAGGCGCACGGCTCGATGGGGGAGGACCCCAACTCCCAGGGCAACAACCGCCGCTGGCTGGTGCGCGAGGTCGAGAACAGCCTGCGCCGGCTGCAGACCGACCACATCGACCTCTACCAGATCCACCGCCCGTCGGAGGACACCGACATCGAGGAGACCCTCGACGCGCTCACCGACCTGCAGCGCGCGGGCAAGATCCGCTACTTCGGCTCCTCCACCTTCCCGCCGTCCCACATCGTGCAGGCGCAGTGGGCGGCCGAGAGGCGGCACAGCGGGCGGTTCGTCACCGAGCAGCCGCCGTACTCGATGCTCGTGCGCGGCATCGAGACCGAGGTGCTCCCGGTCTGCCGGCAGTACGGCATGGGCACGCTGGTGTGGAGCCCGCTGGCCGGCGGGTGGCTCTCGGGCAAGTGGCGCAAGGGCCAGGACGCGCCCGAGACGAACCGGGCGACGGCGATGGGCGGCCGGTTCGCCGGCCGCTACGACCTGTCCGACCCGGTCAACCAGCGCAAGCTCGACGCCGCCGACGCGCTGGCCCGGCTCGCCGAGGACAACGGCATGACCCTGGTGGAGCTCGCGATTGCCTTTACCCTCGCCCATCCCGGCGTCACCTCGGCGATCATCGGCCCGCGGACGATGGACCAGCTGACCAGCCAGCTACCGGCGGCCGACGTCGTCCTCTCGGGCGACCTGCTCAACGCGATCGACGCGATCGTGCCCCCGGGCACGAACATCCGGGCCGACGACGCCGGTTACCTGCCGCCGTCGCTGACCGACGCCTCGCTCCGGCGGCGCTGACACCATCGCGACGTCAGAGCCACGCCTCGATCTGATCGAGGTGCTCGTGCGTCAGCCCGGTGAACAGGTCGGGGGCCACGACCAGCACGTGCGGATTCGCGTCCAGCCACTCGACGACGTCGTCCGCCTGGTCGGCGAGGTCGTCGTCGATCCACACGATCCGCCGTCCCGGCTCGGACGACACCAGCGCACGGGCGGCGTCGAGCTTCCACCAGCCCGCCGCGCCCCGCAGCCGGCCGGCGAAGCCGGTGGACGCGACACCTTCCCGGCCGTGCACCCGTAGCCCGCGCGGAAGACCCATCGGCTCGGCGAGGAGCTGATCGGCCTTGTCGGTCCACGTGGTCAGCCATTGGATCTCCACCCGGCCGGCCTCGTGCAGCGCGCGCAACCGGGCCGTGACCGTCGGGTCCCAGGACAACAGGAAACCGTTGTACGTCCCGCGCCGCCAGCCCTCGGGCAGGTCGAGCAGGGCGGCGTTCAGGACGCCGTCGACGTCGAGCAGCAGGATCGGCGGGGGAGAGGCCACGACGGCGGCCTACCCATGATCGGCCGGTTCCACGGACCGGAACGGCGTCGTATGTCCACGGCCCGGTCGCGGGTGAGGGTGGGAGCACACCACCGGCAATGACGAGGACACGATGACCCGATCGACCGTTCCACCGGACGTCGCCCCGAGCAGGACGGCGGCCGCCTCCGCTGCCGTCGATCGCCTGGAGCGGGCCGCCCACACGCGCGTGCCCTGCGAGCCCGTCCGCGACCTCATCGGCGCCGACGACATCAACCTCGCCTACGCCGTGCAGCGGCAGCTCACCGATCGGCGGCTGGCCGAGGGCGCCCGGGTCGTGGGCCGGAAGATCGGTCTGACCTCGCCGGCGGTGCAGAAGCAGCTCGGGGTCGACCGTCCCGACTTCGGCGTGCTGTTCGCCGACATGGACGTGTCCGATCTGCCGGAGGTGCCGTCGCGGCGGCTGCTGCAGGCCAAGACCGAGGCGGAGGTCGCCTTCGTCCTGCGCGAGGACCTCACCGACGGCCCGCTGGACGGGGCGCAGGTGCGCGCCGCCGTGGCGTACGCGACCGCCGCCCTGGAGATCGTGGACAGCCGGATCGCCGGCTGGGACATCACCTTCGGCGACACCGTCGCCGACAACGCTTCCAGCGGCCTGTTCGTCCTCGGCGAGACGCGGCTGACGCTGGATGACTTCGAGCCCGTCGAGGTCGAGATGACCCTTCAGCTGGACGGCGAGCAGGTGTCCACCGGCAACGGCGCCGCGTGCCTGGGCGACCCGCTGATCGCGCTGTCCTGGCTCGCGCAGACCGCCCGCGACCTCGGCGACCCGCTGCGCGCGGGGCAGGTCGTGCTGTCCGGCGCGCTCGGCCCGATGGTCGCCACGCCGCCCGGCTCCGTCGTCGTCGCCGACCTGGGCCCGCTGGGCACCGTGTCGGCCACCTTCTCCGTAGAGGACCGCTCATGAACAAGACCAAGGTCGCGATCATCGGCTCGGGCAACATCGGCACCGACCTGATGATCAAGGTCATCCGCAACTCCGACGTCCTCGAGATGGGCGCGATGGTCGGCATCGACCCCGACTCCGACGGCCTGGCCCGCGCCCGCCGGATGAAAGTGCCGACGACGTCCGACGGCGTCGACGGGCTCATCGCCATGGAGGGGTTCGCCGACATCGAGATCGTCTTCGACGCGACCTCGGCCAAGGCGCACATCGCCAACGCCGGCAAGCTCGCCCCGTACGGCAAGAAGCTGGTCGACCTCACGCCGGCGGCGATCGGCCCCTACGTGGTGCCGCCGGTGAACCTCGACCAGCACCTCGCCGAGGACGCCACCAACCTGAACATGGTGACCTGCGGCGGACAGGCGACCATCCCGATGGTCGCCGCCATCTCCCGGGTCACCCCGGTGCCCTACGCCGAGATCGTCGCCTCGATCGCGTCGAAGTCGGCCGGCCCCGGCACCCGCGCCAACATCGACGAGTTCACCGAGACCACCGCGCACGCCATCGAGGCGGTCGGCGGCGCCGGCCGCGGCAAGGCGATCATCGTGCTCAACCCGGCCGAGCCGCCGCTGATCATGCGCGACACCGTGCTCTGCCTCATCGGCGACGCCGATCACGACGCCATCCGCGCCTCGGTCGACGAGATGGCGAAGACCGTCGCCGAGTACGTGCCCGGCTACCGGCTGAAGCAGGAGGTGCAGTTCACCCCGATCCCGGACGGCGAACCGGTGCACACCCTGCTGCCCGAGGGCGCCGGCCCGGTGACCACCAAGGTGACCGTCTTCCTGGAGGTGGAGGGCGCCGCGCACTACCTGCCCGCGTACGCCGGCAACCTCGACATCATGACCTCGGCGGCCCTGCGGGTCGGCGAGAGCCTGGCCACGAAGGAGCAGGTGACGGCATGAGCCCCCGCCTCTACGTCCAGGACGTCACGCTGCGGGACGGCATGCACGCCGTCCGGCACCGCATCACCCCCACCGACGTCGGCCGCATCGTCACCGCCCTGGACGCCGCCGGTGTCGACGCGATCGAGGTCGCCCACGGCGACGGCCTCGCCGGCGGCAGCCTCAACTACGGGCCGGGCAGCAACACCGACTGGGAGTGGATCGAGGCCGCCGCGGAGAACCTCCAGCGGGCCGTGCTCACCACCCTGCTGCTGCCCGGCATCGGCACGATCGCCGAGCTCAAGCACGCCTACTCCCTCGGGGTGCGCTCGGTGCGGGTCGCGACGCACTGCACCGAGGCCGACGTCGCCGCCCAGCACATCGCCACCGCCCGCGACCTCGGCATGGACGTGTCCGGGTTCCTGATGATGAGCCACATGGCGCCCGCGGCCGAGCTCGCCCGGCAGGCCGCGCTGATGGAGTCCTACGGCGCGCACTGCGTGTACGTCACCGACTCCGGGGGCCGGCTCACGATGGACGGCGTCCGCGAGCGGGTGCGCGCCTACCGCGACGTGCTGCGCCCGGACACCCAGCTCGGCATCCACGCCCACCAGAACCTGTCGCTGGCGGTGGCCAACTCCGTCGTCGCCGTCGAGGAGGGCGTCACCCGCGTCGACGCCTCCCTCGCCGGGCACGGCGCGGGTGCGGGCAACTGCCCGATCGAGCCGTTCGTCGCCGTCGCGAGCCTGCAGGGCTGGGAGCACGGTTGCGACCTGTTCGCGCTGCAGGACGCCGCCGACGACCTCGTCCGCCCGCTGCAGGACCGTCCGGTGCAGGTCGACCGGGAGACCCTCACCCTCGGCTACGCCGGCGTGTACTCCAGCTTCCTGCGGCACGCCGAGACCGCGTCGAAGCAGTACGGCGTCGACGTCCGCGACATCCTGCTCGAGGTCGGCGAGCGGCGGCTGGTCGGCGGCCAGGAGGACATGATCGTCGACATCACCCTCGACCTGCTCGCGGCCCGGGCCGCCGTGGGCTGATGCCCGCGCCCGATGTCGAGCGCGTGGTGGCTCAGCTGCCCAAGGTGGCGTTGGTCGGGATCTCCGGACGGGCCTCGCGCTCGTCCTCCGGTTGGGTGGCGGGCACCGTGACCATGATCGAGATGAGCGCGATCAGGCACATCAGGACGTTGAAGAGCAGGGCGAGTCCGCCGCCGAAACGCAGCGAGACGTTCTTCTGCGTTCCCCAGAAGATGTGCGGGACCAGGTCGGCGGGGATGTGCGTGCCTGCGGTGTAGATCGCGGCAGAGAGGGCGACCCCGAACGCCGATCCCAGCGAGGAAGCCATCTTGTACAGGCCGGCGGCCGCGCCCACCTGCTCGGCCGGCACGTTGGACATGGCAGCGTCGGTGGACGGGGTCGCGTAGAAGCCGAGTCCGACGCCGAACAGTGTGAAGCCGATGAACGCCAGGACGGCGTACTGGTCGATGAGCACGAAGGTCATCGACGTGAGCACGATGCCGATCGTGGTGATCGCCGATCCCCACAGCATGGGCTTCTTCGGGCCGAAGCGTTGCAGGAGCCGCTCACCCACCCGGATGGTGGCGAGGATGGCGACCAGGTAGCCGAGGGTGAGCAGACCCGATTGCAGCGACGTCCATCCGGCCGCCCGCTGGACCAGTCCGAGGGACACTACGAGGGTGCCCGCTGCGCCGTTGAGCAGGAAGTTCGACAGGGTGGCGCCGCTGAACGTGGCGTTGCCGAACATGGTCAGGTCGATGAAGGGGCTGCTGCGGTTCGTCTCGAGATGGAAGAACCAGAGGATCGTGATGACGAAGACGACCAGCAGGCCCAGCGAGCCGTAGGAGAACCAGCCGATCCTGGGCCCCTGGCTGATGAACACGTTGATCGCGAGCATCGCGGCGATGAAGGTGATGAGGCCGCCCCAGTCGAACCGCCCGGTCGTCCCGGCGCGCTCCGCCCGCGACTCGGGGGTGGCGCGGACCAGGAAGAGGGCCAGCACCGACAGGGCGATGGAGATCCAGAAGATGGACCTCCAGCCGAGCACGGAGACGGCCATCAATCCGCCGAACAACGAGCAGAAACCTGAACCGCCCCAGGAGCCGATCGACCAGAACGACAGCGCCCGCTGGCGTGCTTTGCCGTCGTAGAACGTCTTGATCAGCGCCATCGTCGAGGGCATCACGCACGCCGCCGAGAGCCCCTGCACGATCCGGCCGGCCATGATCGTGGTCGCGGTCAGGGCACCGTGCTGACCCGGGGTGAGCACGATCAGCAGTGAGCCGACGATCGACAGCCAGATGCCGATCTTCATGACCAGGCCGCGGCCGAGCCGGTCGGCCAGGCCGCCGAACACCACGATGAACAACCCGGACATGAGGGCGGTGATCGAGACCGCCAGGTTGGCGACCGTGGTGTCCAGCCCGAGGGACTTCTGGATGCCGGGGATGACGTTGAGCAGGGTCTGGGCGAACAGCCAGAAGTTGATGACGGCGAGCACGACCCCGAGCAGCCACGCGTCGCTCGGGCGCCAGGCGGTGGACTCCGGACCGTCTGAGGCTGCCGGACTCGTAGCCCTCGTGGTCACGACGGCCGCTCGCGGATCGGTTGCGTCCACCCGGCCGAGGGTCAGCCGGTTTCTTCCTCGTCGTGCTCGTCGTAGTGGCCGGCGTGCTCGGCGTGCCGGTGACCGTCGTGGACGTAATCGACGTGGTCGCCGTGCTGCACCGTCTCGTGTCGGCAGTCCTGGCCGCCGTGCACGTGTGCGTGGTCGCCGGTGTGTTGCCGGTGCTCCATGCCTGTCGTCATGATCGGGCCTCCTTCGACGGTTGTGCGGTCAGGCGGTTCGGGGCAGCACGGTCAGCACCCGCACGACGTGGTCGTGGAATTCCTGCATGTAGTCCTTCAGGACGGTGGCCAGCGAATCGTCCATGACCTCGCCGTCGTCGTGGAACGCCTCCGGTCGGTACTGGATGTAGGCCTCGGGTGAGGTCATCTGCCGGGCGTTGCAGAAGGCGAGCACCGCGCGCAGGCTCTGCTGGGCGACGGCGGTGCCGATCGAGCCGATGGATGCGCCGATGATCCCCGCCGGGATGTGATGGAAGGAGTTCCGGCCCCACGGACGGGAGGCCCAGTCGATGGCGTTCTTGAGGGCACCAGGGATGGAGCGGTTGTACTCCGGCGTCACGAAGAGGACGGCGTCCGACCGGGCGATCGCCTCCTTGAGCTGGATCGCCTCGGGTGGGTAGTCGGGGTCGTAGTCGGGGCTGTACAGCGGCAGGTTGTCGATCGGGATCTCGGTGAACTGCAAGTCGTCCGGAGCGAGGCGGATCAACGCGCGCGACAGGACGCGATTGATCGAGGTGGACGAGAGGCTTCCCACGAAGTAGCCGACGGTGTAACTCGTCGCGGTCTCTGTCATGTGCACCTCCACCGGCGCCGGCCGGCGTCGCCGATCGGCGTGCTGGGCGACCTCTGCTCGGACCGGCGAGGTCGAACTCAGGATGAACCGCTTTCGGTGCGCGTGCCAGGGCTGCTGGCCGGGCGGCGGCGGCGAGCTGAGCGCCAGCGGTCGCGCCCCTACGCTGCGGGCGTGGCCGCTGATCGGCAGGCGCGGGTCGAGGACGTGCACGAGCTCGCGCTCGGGATGCCGCACGTGACGGTCGTCCACGGGTCGGGCGGCAACCCCGTGTACCAGGTGGGCGGCAGGTCCTTCATCTTCTTCCGTACCCCGCGGCCGGACGCCCTCGACCCCGACACCGGGCAACGACTCGACGACGTGATCGTCTTCTGGGTGGAAACGGACGCCGACAAGCAGGCCCTCGTCCAGGATCCGCGGACGCCGTTCTTCACCACCCCCCACTTCGACGGGCACGACTCGGTGCTGGTGCAGGCGAGCCGGCTCGGCGAGATCTCCCGGCAGGAGCTGGCCGAGCTGGTGCAGGACGCCTGGCTCGCGCGGGCCTCCGCACGCCGGAGGGGCGCCTGGCTCTCGGCCCAGGGAACGGACGAGACGGATCAGCTCGTGCCGAGCAGCTCCGCGGACGCGCCGGCGAGCCGGTTGCCGATGATCCAGCCGAAGCCGAACGCGGTCAGCAGTCCGTTGCCCGAGGAGTAGCCGTCGGACGACGGACCGGCCAGCCCGCAGGCGGTGCCGCCACCGGCGAACAGGCCCGGGATGGGCACGCCGGAACCGTCCAGCACCCGACCGTCGGGATCGACGACGACCCCGCCCTGGGTGGTGAGCACGCCATGCGTCACCCACGCCAGGTGGAACGGCGCGACGAGGGCCCGCCGTCCGGGCAGCGGCGCGAGCGCCCGGGCGGCGTCCGCTTCGGACAGCCCCAGCGCGCCGGCGACGGCGGCCAGGTCGGGCAGGTCGCGGATCGCGCTGGCCGCCAGGCAGTCGCGCATCATCTCCGACTCGCGGGTCACGGCCATCGCCTCGGCGTCCCACACCATGGCGGCCCGCTCACCGGGCTGCGCGCGCAGCACCCCCGCCATCGACGAGTACCCGTGCGCCGCCTCGTCGACGAACCGCTCGCCGTCGGTGTTCACCAGCACCGCGCCGTTGAACTGCAGCGCCGGGGAGACCCGGGTGCCGTGACCGACGACCACGAGCCCGCTGCGCAGGCAGGCGCCCATGTTCCGGAAGCCGGCGCCGACCCGCTCCAGCCACGCGACCGCGTCGCCGGTGCTGGTCGACACGCCCCCGTAGAACGGGTCCCCGAGCTCGCCGCAGAACCGCGCCATCAGCGCCGGCGACGCCGCGAACCCGTCGGTGGCGAGGACGACGGTGCGCGCCCGCACGACCTGCCGGCCGCCGTTCTGCTCGATCACCAGCCCCGTGACCGCGCCGTCCGACACCACCAGGTCGACCACCGGCGCCTCGTCGACGAACGCGACGTTCGGCAGCTCCTCCAGCGCCGCGCGCAGATGCCGCATCAGCCGGCCACCGCCCAGCCGGCCGACGTCGGTGTGCAGCCGCGGCACGGACATACCGGCGCGCGGCATGTCCGTCCCGATCTCGATCGGGTAGCCGAGCTCGTCGGCGAGCCACTCCACGATCTCCGGGGCGGCCGAGCACAGGGCCTGCACCACCGGCGCCCAGTCGAGATCACCGCTCGCGGCGAGGATGTCCTCGGCATGCCGGGAAGGGGAGTCGACGATGCCGGCCTCCCGCTGGAACCGGGTGCCACCCGCAGCCAGGCTGCCGCTGGAGATCGCCGCGTTGCAGCCCTCGCGCGAGGACTTCTCGAACACCGCGATCACCAGGTCCGGGTTCCGCGCGGCCCGCAGGGCCGTCAGAACCCCGCACGCCCCGCCGCCGGCGACGGCGACGTCCACCTCCAGGTCAGCGGTCATCCCAGCGCCGCCGGCACCCCGTAGAACGCCCGGGCCGCGTCGACGAGCGGCCGCGGGGGCTGCGCGCCGTAGAAGCCGCCCCGCGCCGGGTGCAGCCCGGTCGCCGCGTGCTGGGCGGCGCGCAGCTCGGCCATCCGCACGCAGGTGCCCAGCGAGTCCAGCACCGGGACGTCGTCCACCCGGCTCACGCCCTGGTCGGCGAGGAAGACGTTCAACGGTGCCTCGCCGGGCACGATCACGTTCGCGCCGTCTGCGATCGCCCGCCGGGCCGCCACGGTGAACGCCTCGAGCAACGGGCCCGGGTCGGCGTAGGCGGCCATCACGTCGGTGAACTGCGCGTCCACCTGCACGATCGGGCCGACCAGCGAGTCGAGCCGGTAGTTGCGCAGGTTGCGGCGCAGCTGCGGCTCCAGCGCGGCGATGAAGTTGACGATGCCGACCCGGTCGCCCAGCATCGCCGCGACCAGCACCGAGGTCTGGCCGAACGCGATCACCGGGATGTCGACGAGCGTGCGCACCTCCTCGTACCCGGTGTCCGGGATCGTCGCGATGAAGAAGGCGTCGTAGCCCTCGTCCTGGGCCTGCAGCGCGGCCTGCACGAACTGCTCGCGGTGCAGCCCTGACAGGTAGGCGTAGCCGATGTGCGTGCCCGGGTAGGCCGACGGATAGGTGCCCGCCTTCATCCCGTGCAGCGATACCTTCGTACCGGGCGCCGCCTGGGACGACAGGTGTCGCTGCAACGTGTCGCGGTAGTGCGGCACGTCGTCGAGCACGGTGAAGCTCTGGTGCCAGATCCTCATGCGCCGGCCGCCGCACGTCCCGCGATCCGGCCGAACGTCGCCCCGCGCAGCACCGACGTCGAGCCGGTGTAGTTCGAGTAGTACAGCCCGGTCATCTCGCCGGCCGCCCACAACCCCGGGATCGGGACGCCGTCGCGGTCGACGACCTCGGCGCCCGGCGTCGTCTTCAGGCCACCGAAGGTGAACACGTTCGCCGCCATGATCGGGTAGGCCTCGAACGGGCCGTCCGACAGCGGCCGCGCCCAGTTCGACTTCGGCGGCATGACGCCGCGGGTGGCGAGCCCGTCGGGGGCGCGGTGGTCGAAATCGCCGTCCGGACATGCCGCGTTGTAGATCGCCACGGTCGCCTCGAGCCGTTCGGCGGGCACGCCGATCCGCCCGGCCAGTTCCGCGATCGTCGCGCCGGTCACCGGCGGCTTGTCGGTGCGGATGCCCGACCGCACGTTCGGGATGGCGAGCGACTGCTGGTCCATCACCACCCACGCGAAGCCCTGCGTCTGCGCCTGGATGTCGCGGGTCGTGCGCTCGTACCAGGCGTCGACCGGGCCGCGCGCCTCGTCGACGAACCGGTCGCCCTCGGCGTTGACGAGGATCCCGTAGGGGAAGCAGAAGATCGCCGCCTCCGGCTCGCCGGAGCGCGGGTCGACCGGCTCGGCGTGGAAGAGCGAGAAGTTGCCGGCGGTGGCGGCCCCGACGGCCAGGGCCATCTCGATGCCCTCGCCCTTGTTGTAGTTGCCGCCCTTGGCCACCGGGCGCGCGGTCAGGCCGCGCGGACCGTGGTAGCGCGCCATCATCTCGGCGTTGCCCTGGTAACCGCCCGACGCCAGGACGACGCGGCCGCGGAACTCCACCGGCCCGGACGGTGTCCGTGTCTCGACCCCGACGACCGAGCCGCCGTCGGTCACCAGCGACCGTGCCGTCGTCTCGAAGTGGAACTCGACCCCGAGACCGCGGGCGGCCTTGCCCATCGTCTCCACGATCGCCAGCCCGCCACCGACTGGCGCCATCCGCGTGGTCGAGGTGGTGAGGAAGGGCGTGGGCAGGAAGTCGAAGCGCAGCCCGTGCCCACCCATCCAGGCCAGCGTGGCCGGCGCCTCGGCGGCGAGCTCGCCGACGTACTCGGGGTCGATGAGGTGCGAGGCCCGGTACAGCGGCGAGCGCTGGGCCGGCGCCTTGACCGCGTCGCCGACGACGCTCGGATCGGGGTGACCCATGAAGTCGTCGACGAGGGTGTCCTCCAGCCCCTCGGCGGTCTCCTCGAGCGAGCGCATGCGCAGGAACGCCTCGGTGTAGCGGGTGTTGCCGCCGCTCTCGGCCTCCGTCGCGCGGTCGATCAGCGCGACCCGGGCGCCGGACTCGGCCGCCGAGCAGGCGGCGGACAGCCCGGCGACCCCGCCGCCGACCACGACGACGTCGTACTCGTGCACGGTCATGCCCCGGCCCCCAGCAGTGCGTCGGCGGACGTGACGGTGCCGAACAGCGGCAGCATGTTCTGCACCGAGAACTCGTGGAAGTCGGGCCGGAAGGAGGCGCACATGTCCTCGACCACGGTCACCTGCAGGCCGGCGTCGCTGGCGTGCCGGGCGGCCGACTCGACGACGAGGTTGGTCGCCACCCCGCCGAGCACGACCTCGCCGACGCCCTCCGCGGCGAGTACCTGCAGCAGCGGCGTCCCGACGAACGGGTCGACGCAGCCCTTGTCGACCACCGGCTCGCCGTCGACCGGAGCCACAGCCTTGACGATCTGCGCCTCGGGGGAGTCGGCCAGCATCGCGCGCTGGTCGGGGTAGGCGTCGAACCGGGCGAGCCGGTTGGTGCGCAGGGTGTAGGTCGGGTCGAACGCCAGTCGCACGTGCACGACGAGCCACCCGGCCGTCCGGGCGTGCTCGAGCACGCGGGCCGCGGTGGCGAGCACGTTCCGCTCGGCGACCTGGGCGGCCAGCGGCGGCATCCGCAGGTGCGGGCCCTCCTCGCACAGCGCGACCTGGTAGTCCAGCAGCAGCAGGGCCTTGCGTCGGTCGTTCATCGGGTTCCTTCGTTCGGTGTGAGCAGGGGGAAGGGGGGTCACCAGGCGGACCAGCCGCCGTCGACGTAGACCACCTGTCCGGTGACGTACGACGAGGCCGGCGAGGCCAGCAGCAGGAGGGGGCCGGCGAAGTCGCGGTCCGGGTCGCCGAGGCGGCCGAGCATCGTGCGCCCGGCGAACCAGTTGAGGCGCTCGGGGTCCGAGCCCAGCGCGGCCGTCATCTTGGTCGGGTAGAAGACGCCCGGCGCCAGGCAGTTCACGGTGACCCCGCGCGGCCCGAGCTCGGCGGCCAGCGCGCGGGTCACGTTCACCACGCCGGCCTTCGAGGCGTAGTACGCCGACTCCGGCACCGGTCCGACCCGCTCGGCGTAGACGGTGGTGAGGTTGACGATCCGGCCGCCGCCCGCGGCGGACAGAACCTTGCCGGCCTCACGGCCGACCAGCCACGTGCCGGTCAGGTTGACGCGGACGACGTGCTCGAACTCCTCGAGGGTCGTCTCGTCGTAGGGCTTGCGGAGCATCACCCCGGCCGCGTTGACGACGACGTCCAGGCGGCAGTGCTCGGCGACGATCCCGCTCAGGAGCGCCGCCACCGAGGCCTCGTCGGTGACGTCCACCTTCCGGTCGGCCCCGGACAGGTCCGCGGTCACGACGGTCGCGGCCTGTCCGGCCAGCGCCGTCGCCGCCCGCTCGCCGAGGCCGCCGGGCCCGGCGCCGATCACGACCGCCACCTGGCCGGTGAGGTCGAAGGGGTTCACCACGTCAGCTCGCTCTCCTCGGTCGCGGCGTGCGTGCCGGCGAGCCGGCCGAAGATGCCGGCCTTGCCGATCGACGTCCCGGTCATGTAGCCGCCGCCGTGGAAGCCGCCGATCACCTCGCCGGCCGCGTACAGCCGCTCGATGGGCTCGCCGAACACGTCCAGCACGCGCAGCCGGGTGTCGACGGTCAGGCCGCAGTACGTCGCCAGGACGACGGTGCCGGTGGGGTGCGCGTAGAACGGCGGCTGCGCCAGCGGGAACGGCGTCCCGACCCCGCCGGACAGGTGCGTGCGACCCAGGGCGTCATCGGTGCCGATCCGGGTGTTGTAGTCCTCGATGGTCGCCACCAGCGACCCCTCGGGCAGCCCGATGCGCGCCTCCAGCTCGGCGACGGTGTCGCCCTTCAGCAGCATCCCGGCGTTGAGCCGGCCGGCGAAGTCGTAGATCGGGACCTCGTCGTTGCTGGCCGCGAGCACGCGGGAGTCGAAGACCTGCCAGGTGGTCACGCCGGGCTGGGCCAGCGCCGCGTCGCCGATCTCCTTGTAGGGCAGCGACTCGTCGACGAACCGGCGGCCCTCGCGGTTGACCGCGATGGCGCCCTTGTAGACGGCGAGGATGCCGGTGCCGTCCTCGTTCGGGTGCGGCTGCGGGTAGATGCCGTAGGTCCCCTTGACGTAGGGCGTGTCCACGACGCCGGCGCCGAGCTGCCAGGCCATCAGCATCCCGTCGCCGGTGCAGCCGGGGCCGCCGGCCCGCAGCGCGTGCTCCATCTGCGGGGCGAAGCGGGCGAGCAGCTCGGGGTTCCGCGAGAAGCCCCCGGTGGCGACGACGACGGCGTCGGCCAGGATGCGCCGCGGACCGTCGGGCGTCCCGACGTCGACGCCGACCACCCGGCCGCCCTCGCGGACCAGCCGGTGCGCGGTCACGTCCAGCGCGAGGCGGGCGCCGAGCCGGCCGGCCGCCTTGAGCAGCCGCACCAGCATCCCGGTGGTGTCGGTCGGGTGCGAGCGGGGCGCCGACTGGCCCGAGGCCGCGTGCACCTCCCCGTACTCGACGCCGTGGCCGCGCAGCCAGCGGTACGTGTCGAGCTGGTGCGCGCAGTAGAGGTCGACCAGCGCCTCGTCGTTGCGGTGCTTGCCGGTCTCCAGGAGGTCCTTGCGCAGCAGCTCGACGGAGTCGGCGATGCCCTGGACGACCTGCTCGTCGGTGCCGGCGTAGGCCGAGAGCCCGGCGGAGCGGACCGTCGAGCCGCCGATCTCCCCGGTCTTCTCCAGCAGCAGGGCGTGCTGCCCGGCCTCGGCGGCGGCCAGCAGCGCCGCGCAGCCGGCGAGCCCGGAGCCGAGCACGAGGACGCCGACCCGGTCGGGCAGCTCGGTCTCGTAGGGGAGGGCGGGGATCATGCGCCGTCCCACGGCCGGTCGTAGTGGGCCTCCGCCGCGCTGAACTCCGGGAGGTGGAACAGTCCCTGCCGCTCCTGCCAGGTGGCCATCCGGTCGGCCCGCGACGCGGTCTCGCCGTGCGCCGCCAGGTGGGCCAGCGCCTCGCGGCCGGCGGCCATCATCGAGCGCATCAGGTAGTTGGCGTAGAGGACGACGCCGAACCCGAGGTCGGCGTACTCCTTCAGGTCCAGCTGCGGCGTCTTGCCGCCCTCGACCACGTTGACCACCAGCGGGACGCCGGCCAGCTCCCGGCCCACGCGGGCCAGCTCCTCGACGGTGCGGGGCGCCTCCACGAACAGCACGTCGGCGCCGGCCTCGACGTAGGCGTGGCCGCGGGCGATGGCGGCGTCGATGCCCTCCACGCTCCGGGCGTCGGTGCGGGCGATGACCACCAGCGCGTCGTCCGTCCGCGCCTCGAGAGCCGCGGCGATCTTCGTCTGCATGTGCTCGGCCGGGATCAGCCGGTGCTCGTCGAAGTGCCCGCACCGCTTGGGCATCTCCTGGTCCTCGAACTGCAGTGCCGCGGCACCGGCGCGCTCGAGCTGTCGGACCGTGCGCATCGTCGCGAGCGGCCCGCCGTAGCCGGTGTCGGCGTCGACGACGACCGGCAGTGCGGTGGCCTCGGTGAGCCGGGCGACGTGGTCGACCACCTCGCCGAGCGAGATCAGCCCGAGGTCGGGGACGCCGTACTGGGCGTTCGCCAATCCGGCGCCCGTGGCGTAGGCGGCGGCGAAGCCGGCCTGCTCGACCAGCCGGGCGCCGAGCGCGTCGGTGACGCCGGGCAGCACCAGCGGGCCGTCACCGGCGAGCGCCGCGCGCAGCGCGAGCCGTCGGTCGGAGGCCGACGGCATGGGGCCGACGCCGGTCAGCGAGTCGAGCCAGGGGCGGTTCTCGGAAGGCATGCCGAGAGGCTGACACCGGCGATGCCCCGGTACCTCGGAGCGCGTCCCGCTCCGTGGCACGCAGGACTCCGAGCCGGGGCGGGGTCTGGGGTTCAGTCCGATGTACAGGCCGCGCCCCGGTGCGGCAGGGACGACGTGGCAGGAGCAGAACAATGAGTGAGCTGACCGACGAGGGCACCAGCCGGTACGTGCAGACGAAGAGCTGGAAGCTGCACTACAGCGAGGCCGGCAGCGGCCACCCGGTGATCCTGCTGCACGGCAGCGGCGCCGGTGCGACGGGCTGGAGCAACTTCCGGCCCAACATCGGCCCGCTGTCGGAGCGCTTCCGGGCGATCGCCTGGGACGCCCCCGGGTGGGGACGGTCGGACTCGGCGCCGTCGGACGCCTACGACCACCCCGCGGCCGTCATCGAGATGATGGATGAGCTCGGCATCGAGAAGGCCGCGCTGGTCGGCAACTCGATGGGCGGCATGATCGGCCTCGCCGTGGCCGCGCGGCACCCCGAGCGGGTCTCGCACCTGATCACGATGGGCCCCGGCAGCTTCCTCGAGCTGCCCACCCTGTTCGGCCCCGGCGACGGCCCCAGCGAGGGCCTCAAGATCCTCTTCGAGGGCTACAAGAACCCCACGCCGGAGGTCATGAAGAAGCTCGTCGACGTCATGACGTACTCCGACGAGTTCGCCACCGACGAGCTGGCCAAGCTCCGCTCGGACGCCGCGCTTGCGCGCCCCGACCACCTGGAGAACTTCATCAAGGGCATGCGCGCCGGCCGTGGCCCGGTCTCCGCGCCCGCGACGCCCGCCGAGGTGCGCAGCATCACCGCGCCCAGCCTGCTCATCCACGGCCGGGACGACCGCGTCGTCCACTTCGAGCACTCGCTGCGGCTGGTGTCGATGATCGCGAACTCCCGGCTGGTGCTGCTCAACCGTTGCGGCCACTGGGCGCAGATCGAGCACGCCGCCGAGTTCAACCGGCTCGTGACCGACTTCGTCGAGAACAACTGATGGCGGCCGCCAAGCACCAGGTGATGCAGCGGGTCGAGGAGTCCGCCGAGGTCTTCCGGGCCAGCGCCCCGGAGAGCGAGAAGCTCGGCCGGCTCAGCGACGTGGCGGCCAAGCAGCTGCGCGAGACCGGGGTGATGCGGCTGCTGCAGCCGAAGGAGTACGGCGGCTACGAGGCGCACCCGGTCGAGTTCTTCGAGACCGTGCTGAAGATCGGCGCCCTGTGCGGCTCGACCGGCTGGGTGTCCGGCGTCGTCGGCATCCACCCGTGGCAGCTCGGCCAGTGGGACAAGCGGCTGCAGCAGGAGCTGTGGGGCGAGGACCCGGACACCTGGATCGCCTCGCCCTACGCGCCGATCGGGCGGGCCCGCAAGGTCGAGGGCGGCTACCGGTTCAGCGGCCGGTGGCCGTTCTCCTCCGGCACCGACCACTGCGACTGGATCATCCTGGGCGGTCTGCTGGTCGACGACGAGGGGAAGGTGCTCGACCCCGAGGCGCACAACTTCGTGCTGCCCCGGTCGGACTACACGATCCACCACGACTCGTGGGACGTCCTGGGGCTGCGCGGGTCCGGCAGCAAGGACGTGTCGGTGGCCGACGCCTTCATCCCGGACTACCGGGTGAACAAGCCGGCGAACTTCGTCGACGGGTACCAGGCCGAGCTCGTCGGCCGCGACGCCGCGCTGTACCGGCTGCCGTTCGGCACGATCTTCCCGGCGGCGATCAACAGCGCCACGCTGGCGATGGCGGAGGGTGCGCTCGGCGCGTTCATCGCCTTCACCGGGAACCGGGTCACCCGCATGGGCGGCCGGGCGGCGTCCGACCCGGTGCAGACGGTCGCCCTCGGCGAGGCCGCGGCGGACATCGCGGCGAGCCACGTGCAGTTCATGGACGACTGGAACCGGCTCTACGACGTCGTCGACGCCGGCGGCACGGTCACCCGGGAGCAGCGGATCGTCGTCCGCCGCAACGGGGTCCGTGCCGTGCGCCGGGCCGTGGACGCCGTCGACCGGCTGTTCATGAACGCCGGGGGAGCGGCGCTGCAGCAGCGCGAGCCGCTGCAGCGGTTCTGGCGTGATCTGCACGCCGGGATGAACCACATGTGCAACGTCGCCCACCCGATGTACCAGGCCTACGGCGCCGACCTGTTCGGCCTGGAGGTCGACCCCTTCGGCTGGTGAACCGGCCCCGCAACGACAGCGGGCCCGCACCCCTCGGGGGGGGGGCCCGCTGTCGTTGCGGGTCAGCCGCGGTAGTCGAGCGAGATGGCGGCCGCCGTCCGCCGGACCTCGGTGCCGACCGTCTTCGGGTCGAAGCGCAGGGCCTGGCTGGACACCGAGCCGGCGGCCACGGCGCGGCCGTCGGGGCCGAGCACCGGCGCGGCCGCGCAGACCAGCCCGAGCTGCACCTCCTCGCGGTCGAAGGCGACGCCCTCGGCGCGGATCCGCGACAGCTGCCGCAGGAACTGCGCCGGGTCGGCGACCGAGTAGCGGGTGCGGCGGATCAGGCCGGCGCGCAGCACGCGGTCGATGGTCGGCCGGTCGCTGTAGGCGAGCATGACCTTGCCCAGCGACGAGCAGGCGGCGGGCATCCGGCCCCCGACGCGGGTGTCCACCTGCACCGTGTTGGGGCCGTGGATCTTGTCCAGGTACACGACCTCGGTGCCCTCGAGGACGGCGAGGTGCACGACCTTCTGCACCCGGGTGAACAGCTGCCCGAGATGGGGCGCCGCGACGGCGAGCAGCCCCTGCGGCCGGCACAGCGGCACGCTGTTGCCGAGCTCGAACAGGTGGCGGCCCAGGCAGTAGTCGCGGCCGGAGCGCTCCACGTACCCGCTCTGCTCCAGGTGGGTCAGCAGCCGGAACGCGGTCGACTTGGGCACCCCCGCCCGGCGGGCGATCTCGCTGACCCCGAGCGTGGGACCGGCGCCCCGGAACGCGTCGAGCAGCTGAAGCGCCTTCATCACCGACGGCGTGGCCTGCCGGTCCTCCACGGTGTCGCGGACGTCGTCGTCCTGGCTGATGACCTCGGGGGCGAAGGCAATGCTCAAGGGGACCTCCCGATCCGACGACGCGTGACCGTCATCCTCGATGTGCTGGTCGTCACTGTAACGGTCACTACGGGGAAGGCAAGCCCTCTGCGGCAACTTTCACGGAACGCGCAGGAAAATCGGACGACGGATGTAACGCCCGTTCCAGAACAGCGTCGTCCGTAAGCCCGGACCCGCAGACGCGAGTCATACGAACTCGTGGCCATCAGGGGCTCGGGTTCAAGGGGTCGATGCAACACCCCGGTGATTTGGGGTGGTGTCGATGGCGCGTCTGCGGCTGCCGAAGGAGATCGAGCGCAGGTTCTGGAGGCTGATCGCTGAGGGGCTGCCGACC
>NZ_JBXXJK010000010.1:0-112121 GCF_057628075.1 Blastococcus sp. OS1-29 | reverse complement strand
CGCCAGCGTTCGTCCTGAGCCAGGATCAAACTCTCCGTAGATGATTTGATCGCGGCTGAGAACCAAGAGTTGGCACTCTCGATTTCAATCAACCAAAGGAATCCCCACCCCAACCACAAGTGAACCAGGGCACGGGGTTATTACTTGGCACTGACTTTCGGCACGCTGTTGAGTTCTCAAAGAGCGGACGCGCACGAACCCCGGCCTTCCGGCCTTCGTTCGAGGCGGCTTCTCGTGTGGCGCCGCACAACGATCAGCCCCCGCAGGAGCGTCTCGCTGGCCCCAGACGGGGTCTCGCGCGGCGCAGAGAGAAAGTTACTGGCGTACGGGGCCCGGTGTCAAACCGTTCGGCTGGTGACCCCGGACACCCCGGTCAGGCCCCCGCAGGCGTCGTCCGCCGGACCCCTGCGACGGAGCGCTTCCCCTTCCGGAGCACGAGCCAGCCCCCCGCCAGCCAGGCGTCGTCCGCAGGCGCCACGTCGGCGTCGGTGACGCGCACGTTGTTCAGGTACGCCCCGCCCTCCTTCACCGTCCGGCGCGCCTCCGACAGGCTGCCCACCAGTCCGGTCTGCTGGAGCAACGCAGCGATCGACGGCACCTCGCCGTCGACGGTCACGGCGCCGGCCTCGGTGAGCGCCGCCGCGAGGGTCGCCTCGCCCAGCGTCGCGAGGTCGTCACGGCCGAACAGCGCCCGGCCCGCGGCCTCGGCCTGGGCCAACTGCTCGGGTCCGTGGACGAGGGTCGTCAGCTCCTCTGCCAGCGCGCGCTGGGCGGTCCGGGCCGCGGGCCGCTCGATGCTCTCGGTGATGAGAGCCTCGAGCTCTTCCGCCGGCCGCTCGGAGAACAGCGGCAGCCAGGCGCGGGCATCCGCGTCGTCGGCGTTGAGCCAGAACTGGAAGAAGGCGTAGGGCGAGGTCAGCGTGGGGTCGAGCCAGACCGAGCCGCTCTCGGTCTTCCCCATCTTGGTGCCGTCGGCCTTGGTCACCAGCGGGGTCGACAGGGCGTGCACCTTCGCGCCCTCGGTGCGGCGGATCAGGTCGATGCCGGCGGTGAGGTTGCCCCACTGGTCGGACCCGCCGGTCTGCAGCGTCACCCCGTGACGGCGGAACAGCTCGAGGAAGTCGTGCGCCTGCAGGATCTGGTAGCTGAACTCCGTGTAGCTGATGCCGGCCTCGGAGTTGAGCCTGGCCGACACCGCCTCCTTGGCCAGCATCTGGCTGACCCGGAAGTGCTTGCCGATGTCCCGGAGGAAGTCGATGGCCGACAGCGGCGCCGTCCAGTCCAGGTTGTCGACGTAGATCGGGCCCTTCAGGCCGTCCCGCTCGGCCGGCAGGTCCAGGAAGGGAGCCACCTGCTCGCGGATGCGCTGGACCCAGCCGGCGACGACCGACGGGTCGTTCAGCTGCCGTTCCGCCGTCGGGCGCGGGTCGCCGATCAGACCGGTGGCGCCCCCGACGAGGACGACGGGCTGGTGCCCGGCGCGCTGCAGGGCCCGCAGCACCATGAACTGCAGCAGGCTTCCCACGTGCAGGCTCGGCGCGGTCGGGTCGAAACCGCAGTAGTAGGCGACCGGCCCCTCGGCGAGCGAGGCGCGCAGCGCGTCCTCGTCGGTGCTCTGGGCGATCAGCCCGCGGCGGTGCAGCTCGTCGATCACGTCTTCCGTCACGGAACTCTCCTCGCTTCGCTCGTCGGTTCCGTGCCGACGCGTGCTGTGTCCCTGCGTGACCTCGCAAGCTCGGTCACGGAACTTCTCCTCGCTTCGCTCGTCGGTTCCGTGCCGACGGTGCTGTGTCCCCTCTGTGACCTCGCAAGCTCGGTCACTGGACCCCATCCTGCCCGGCGCGCGAACGACGAGGCTTGCCACCCGCCCGGAACACGCTCACCGACGGCGCATCCGTCTCCCAGAACCGCCATGGCAGATCGGTGGCCACGCTGATCCCGACCCGGGGGCCGGTCGAGATCGCCGCCGGAACCGGGCCCCCGCGGTGCAGCCGGATGGCCGAGTCGGCGGACAGCAGGTCGGTGGCGAGGTCGTCCCGGCCGATCGCCAGGGCCTGGGTCAGCCGGGCGGGGCCGCCGGCGAGGTCACGGGCAGACCGGGCGGCCGGACGACGCGACCGTGCCAGCTGCTCCCCCGCCACGATCTCGCCGGCGCGCAGCAGCACCGCCTCGCCGTCGCCGTCGGCTCCCACCACGACGTTCGCGCACCAGTGCACGCCGTAGGAGAAGTACACGTACAGCCGCCCCGGCGGCCCGAACATGATCGCCGCACGCGGCGTCGGGCCGCGGTGCGAGTGCGCCGCCGGGTCGATGCCGGAGCCGGAGTACGCCTCCACCTCGGTCAGCCGGAGCGCAACAGTCCCCTCCGGGCGCTCGCTGACCAGCCAGCAGCCCAGCAGCGACCGCGCCACCTCGTCGGCCGGCCCGATCAGCTCGGCTGCCGTCAGCAGCGGACCCGGCACGCTCAGAGTGCGGCCGCCACGGGCGAGGACAGCGACCAGTCGGCGTGCTCGGTGGCCAGCGTCTTCAGCGCCGTGAGCTGCTCGGCCACCCGCTCGGGCGCCGTCCCCCCGCGGGCCTTGCGAGCGGCGAGAGCTCCCGGCACCGACAGGACCGATCGGACGTCGGGCGTGAGCCGCTCGTCGATGCCGGCGAGCTGGTCGTCGTCCAGCTGGTCGAGCTCGAGCCCGGCCTGCTCGCAGAAGGCGACCATCGCACCGGAGATCTCGTGCGCCGAGCGGAACGGCACCCCGGAGGAGACCAGCCACTCGGCCACGTCGGTGGCCAGGGCGAAGCCCTGGGGCGCCGCGGCCTCGAGCACCTCGGGCCGCAGGGTGAGCGTCGCGACCATGCCGGTGACGGCCGGCAGCAGGAGCATCAGCTGCTCCATCGAGTCGAAGACCGGCTCCTTGTCCTCCTGCAGGTCGCGGTCGTAGGCCAGCGGCAGGCCCTTGAGCATGGTCAGCAGGCCGGTCAGGTTGCCGACGAAACGGCCCGACTTGCCGCGGGCCAGCTCGGCGATGTCCGGGTTCTTCTTCTGCGGCATGATCGACGACCCCGTGGCCCAGGCGTCGTCCAGTCGCGCCCAGCCGAACTCGGTCGACGTCCAGAGGCAGACCTCCTCCCCCAGCCGGGAGAGGTGGACGCCGAGCAGCGCCGCAGCGAAGCAGAACTCGGCGGCGAAGTCACGGTCGCTGACGGCGTCGATCGAGTTGTCCGCGGCGCGGTCGAACCCGAGCTCGGCGGCGACGGCGTCCGGGTCGAGTCGCAGGGACGAGCCGGCCAGCGCGCCGGCGCCCAGCGGGCTGACCGCCGTCCGCTTGTCCCAGTCCTGGAGCCGGTCGACGTCGCGGGCGATGGAGTGCGCGTGCGCCAGCAGCTGGTGAGCGATGAGCACCGGCTGCGCGTGCTGCAGGTGCGTCATGCCCGGAGCCGCGACGTCCTGGTACCGCTCGGCCAGACCGAGCAGGGCGAACTCCAGCGACGACAGCTCCGCCACGAGCGCCCGGACGTGATGCCGCAGGTACAGGCGCAGGTCGGTGGCCACCTGGTCGTTGCGGCTGCGCCCGGCCCGGAGCTTGCCGCCGAGGGTGCCGAGCTTCTCGGTGAGCCCGCGCTCGAGTGCCTCGTGCACGTCCTCGTCGCTCTCGATCGGCGCGAACGTGCCGGCGGCGACCTCCGCCGACAGCTCGGTCAGCGCGCCGACCATCTGCCCGAGTTCGTCGTCGGTCAGCAGCCCGGCGCGGTACAGGACCCGTGCGTGGGCACGGGAGGACGCCAGGTCGAACGGCGCGAGCCGCCAGTCGACGTCCGTCGACTTGGACAGGGCGGCCATGGCCGGCGACGGCCCGCCACCGAATCGGCCGCCCCAGAGCCGGGTCTGCGAGGGGGCGCCGCTCATGGGATTCAGCTCTCTTCCAGGTCGGACTTCAGTTCCGGGTATGCCGCGGGAACACGCTCGGACAGCGCACGCAGACGGTCGGCCAACGCGGGACCGCCGTCCGGTTCCCGGGAGATGCACAGCACAGTGTCGTCGCCCGCGATCGTGCCCAGCACGTCGGGGAGGCCGACCTTGTCGAGGGCGGAGGCCAGGAACTGCGCGGCGCCGGGCGGGGTGCGCAGGACGGCGAGGTTCGCGCTGCCGTCGGCGTGGGTGAGCAGGTCGGCCAGCAGTCGGGTCAACCGGGCCGGCGCGGCCTGCGCCGGTCGCAGCGGCGCGTTCTCGGGCGGCAGGACGTAGGACGCCGGTGCGCCGTCCGACCCGCGCAGCTTCACCGCGCCCAGCTCCTCCAGGTCCCGCGACAGCGTGGCCTGGGTGACCTCGATGCCCGACTCGGCGAGCAGCGCGGCGAGGTGGGTCTGGGACGTCACCGGCTGGGCCTCGATGAGCGTCGCGATGCGCGCCTGCCGGGCCGAGCGCGTGAGCCCGGCCGTCATGCGCGGTCCAGCAGCCGCGACGTGGCGTCGGAGGCACAGAGGCGACAACCCCCGGTCATGACGCACGCTCCAGGAGCCAGATGAGAACAGCCTTCTGGGCGTGCAGCCGGTTCTCGGCCTCGTCCCAGACCGCGCTCTGCGGCCCGTCGATGACCGCGGCGGCGATCTCCTTGCCCCGGTACGCAGGAAGGCAGTGCAGCACGACGGCGTCGTCGGCCGCCCGTGCCAGCGCCGCCTCGTCGACCGCGTACGGCAGGAGCGGAGCTACAAGATCGCGGTACTCGTCCGCAGTGCTCGTTTCGCTACCCATCGAGACCCAGGTGTCGGTCGCCAGGACGTCGGCGCCCTCGGCGGCCGCCGCGGGGTCGGCGGTCCAGAGCACCGAGCCGCCAGTCTCGGCGGCGATCTCCTCCGCCCGCTTCAGGACGGCGGGGGCCGGCTGGAACTCCGACGGCGAGCCGATCCGCACGTGCATGCCGGCCGTCGCGCCGCCGAGCAGGTAGGAGTGGGCCATGTTGTTGGCGCCGTCACCGAGATAGGTGAGCGTCAGCCCGGCCAGCGAGCCCTTGCGCTCGAGCACCGTCTGCAGGTCGGCCAGGATCTGGCACGGGTGGTACTCGTCGGTGAGCGCATTGACCACCGGCACGCGGCTGACCGATGCCATCGCCTCGATGCGCTCCTGGCCGAAGGTGCGCCAGACGATCGCGGCGGCCTGCCGGTCGAGGACGCGGGCGGTGTCCTCCAGCGGCTCCCCGCGGCCGAGCTGGCTGCTGCCGGCGTCGATCACCAGCGGGTAGCCCCCGAGTTCGGCGACGCCCACGGAGAACGAGACCCGGGTGCGGGTGGACGGCTTGTCGAAGATCACCGCGACCGCGCGGGGACCGGCCAGCGGCATCGGCGCCTCGGCGGTGTGCCGGGTGCGCTTGAGCTCGGCGGCCAGCGCAAGGACCTCGGCCTGCTCGGCGGGGCTGAGGTCGTCGTCCTTCAGGAAGTGCCGGGTCATGACGTCGTCTCCAGCGCAGGGTCGAGGGCGGCGGGCAGGGCGGTGACGAAGGCGTCGACCTGCGCGTCGGTGAGCACGAGGGGCGGGGCGAGCCGCAGCACGCCCGGGGCGACGGCGTTGGTGAGGAAACCGGCGGCCCGCAGGTTGGTCTCGAGGGCGCCGGCGACGTCGGCGGTGAGGACGACGCCCAGCAGCGCACCGCGCCCCCGGACGGCGGAGATGCCCGGGTGTCCGAGCGCCTCGATGCCGGCGGTGAACCGGTGCTCGAGTTCCTTGGCGCGTTCGAGCAGGCCCTCGTCGCGGATGACGTCGAGCACCGCCAGCGCGGCCGCCGCGGCGATCGGGTTGCCGCCGAACGTCGAGCCGTGGGCCCCCGCCGTCATCAGGTCGGCCGCCTCGCCGAACGCGAGCGTCGCCCCCATGGGCAGACCCCCGCCGAGCGCCTTGGCCAGGGTGATGAGGTCCGGCTGCAGCCCGTCGGCCTGGTGCATGAACCAGGAGCCGGTGCGCCCCATGCCGGTCTGCACCTCGTCGAGCGCGAAGAGCGCACCGGCGTCGGCAGCGGTCGAGGCGGCCGCCGCCAGGTAGCCGGACGGCGCCGGCAGCACGCCGCCCTCCCCCAGCATCGGCTCGAGCAGCACCATCGCGGTCTGCTCGGAGACCGCCCCAGCCAGGGCGTCGACGTTCCCGAACGGCACGTACTCGACGCCGCCGGGCAGCGGCGCGAAGGCCGCGGCCTTGGACGGCTGGCCGGTGAGCGCGAGGGCGCCCATCGTGCGGCCGTGGAAGGCGCCCTCGGCGGTGATCACCTGGGGGCGTCCGGTCAGCCGGCTGATCTTGAAGGCCATCTCGTTGGCCTCGGCGCCGGAGTTGCAGAAGAACACCCGCCCCGGCCGGCCGGCGAGGTCGAGCAGCCGCTCCGCCAGCTGCAGGCCGGGCTCGTGCATCGCCAGGTTGGAGACGTGCCCGAGCTTGTGCGCCTGCTCGCTGATCGCCTCGACGACCTTTGGGTGCGCGTGGCCGAGAATCGTCGTCGCGATGCCGCCGAGCAGGTCGGTGTACTCGCGGCTGTCGACGTCCCAGACCTTCGCGCCCTCGCCGCGCGCGAGCGCGACCGGCGGCGTCTTGTAGTTGTTCATCATCACGGCCGACCAGCGGGCGGCCAGCTCCTCGGTGCGTGTCACGGTGCTGACCCCTCCCTCGTGTCGGCCGGGACGACCATCGTCCCGGTGCCTTCGGTGGTGAACATCTCCAGCAGGAGCGCGTGCGGCATGCGGCCGTCGACGACGGTCGCGCGCTTCACTCCCCCCTCGACCGCCCGCAGGCAGGCGGCCATCTTCGGGACCATCCCGGCGTCGAGCGCCGGCAGGATCTCGGCGAGCTCGCGGGCGTCGATCTGCTCGACGAGCGAGTCGCGGTCGGGCCAGTCGGCGTAGAGGCCCTCGACGTCGGTGAGGACGACGAGCTTCACCGCGCCCAGGGCGACGGCCAGCGCCGCGGCGGCGGTGTCGGCGTTGAGGTTGTGCAGCTGTCCCGTCGCATCGGGGGCCACGCCGGAGACGACCGGGATGTGGCCGGCCTCCAGCAGCGCCCGGACCGGTGTCGGGTCGACGGCGGAGACCTCGCCCACGTAGCCGATGTCGACCGGTTCGCCGTCCACGACGGCCTGGGTGCGGACGGCGGTCATCAGCCCGCCGTCCTCACCGGACAGGCCCACTGCGCGACCGCCGTGCTCGTTGATCAGGCCGACCACCTCGGGGCCGACCTGCCCGACCAGCACCATGCGGACGACGTCGATCGACTGCTCGGTCGTCACCCGGAGGCCGCCGCGGAACTCGCTGGGGATGCCGAGCCGGGTCAGCATCGACGAGATCTGCGGGCCGCCGCCGTGCACGACGACGGGCAGGATGCCGCAGGTCCGCAGGAAGACCATGTCCTCGGCGAAGGCGCGGCGGCAGGCGTCGTCGACCATCGCGTGGCCGCCGTACTTGATCACCACGACGTTGCCGTGGAACTCCTTGAGCCACGGCAGCGCGCCGGTGAGGACGGCGACCTTCTTCGCGTCGCCCTCCGGGTCGTTCTTGCGCATGACCCGACGGGTGCCGACCTTCTTCGGTAGCCGCCGCTGGGGGGCGGGCTCGTCGATGCGGACGTCGGGGGGCGTCGGGTCCTGGTGGGTGCTCATGTGGAGTACGCCGAGTTCTCGTGCACGTAGGCGATGGACAGGTCGTTCGTCCAGATGGTCGCCTGCTCGCTGCCGGCCTTCAGGTCGACGTCGATGGTGATCTCCCGGCCGGTGAGGTCGACGCCCTCGCGCGGGTCGCCGATCGAGCCGCCCCGGCAGACGGTGATGCCGTTGATGGTGACGTCGACCTGGTCCGCCTCGAACGCGGCGTCGGTGGTGCCGATCGCGGCGAGTACCCGGCCCCAGTTGGGGTCGTTGCCGAACAGCGCCGTCTTGAGCAGGTTGTTGCGGGCGCAGGCGCGGCCGGCGGTGAGGGCATCCCGGACGCTGGCGGCGTTCCGGACCGTGATCGCGATGTCCTTGGTGGATCCCTCGGCGTCGGCGAGCAGCTGCATGGCGAGGTCGGTCGCCGCGGCGGTGAGCGCCTCGGTGAACTCCTCCGCCGTCGGCGTGATGCCGCTGGCGCCGCTGCTCATGACGATCACGGTGTCGTTGGTGGACAGGCAGCCGTCGGAGTCGACCCGCTCGAAGCTCACGCCCGTGGCGGCCTTGAGCGAGGTGTTCAGCAGGTCGGTGGGGACCACCGCGTCGGTCGTGAGGACGACGAGCATCGTGGCGAGGCTCGGCGCGAGCATCCCGGCGCCCTTGGCCATGCCGCCGATGCACCAGCCGTCCCGCTGCTGGACGGTGGTCTTCGGGACGCTGTCGGTCGTCATGATCGCCCGGGCGGCGTCGGCTCCGCCGTCCTCGCTCAGTCCCTTGACCGCCTCGCTGACCCCGGCGGTGAGCTTGTCCATGGGCAGCCGGACGCCGATCAGTCCGGTGCTGGCGACCGCGACGTCGATCGCCCCGAGGCCGAGCTCGGCCGCGGCGTGCTCGGCGGTGGCGTGGGTGTCACCGAAGCCCTCGGGCCCGGTGCAGGCGTTGGCCCCGCCGGAGTTGAGGACGACGGCCCGCGCCCGCTCGCCCGCGAGCACCTGACGGCTCCACTGCACGGGCGCGGCCGGGAAGCGGTTGGTGGTGAAGACGGCCGCGGCGGCGTCGTCCGGACCGTGGTTGAGGACGACGGCGACGTCCGGGTCGCCGCTGGACTTGAGCCCGGCGGCGACGCCGGCGGCGGAGAACCCCTTGGGTGCTGTCGTACTCACGGCGCGACTCCTACCGTCGGCAGGCCGGTGGTCTCGGGCAGGCCGAGGGCGAGGTTGGCGCACTGGATCGCCGCTCCCCCGGTGCCCTTGGTGAGGTTGTCGACCGCGGCGACCACGATCAATCGCCCAGCCGCCTGGTCCACGGCGATCTGCAGCGCGACAGTGTTGGCGCCGAGCACCTGCGCGGTGGTCGGCCACTGCCCCTCCGGGAGCAGGTGCACGAACGGCTCGTCGGCATAGGCCTTCTCGTAGGCGGTCCGGGCCGCCTGCGCGTCGGTGCCCGCGGCGAGCTTGGCCGAGCAGGTGGCGAGGATGCCGCGGCTCATCGGGACCAGGGTGGGGGTGAAGCTGACGCTCACGGCGCGCCCGGCCGCCTGGGAGAGGTTTTGGATCATCTCGGGCGTGTGGCGGTGCACCCCGCCGACGCCGTACGCGCTGACCGCGCCCATGACCTCGCTGCCCAGCAGGTGCGGCTTCGCGGACTTGCCCGCGCCGCTCGTGCCGCTGGCCGCGACGACGACGACCTCGGGCTCGATCAGGCCGGCGCCCAGCGCCGGCGCGAGCGCGAGGGTGACCGAGGTCGGGTAGCAGCCGGGGACGGCGACCCGCTTCGCGCCGGTCAGCTGCTCGCGCTGACCCGGCAGCTCGGGCAGGCCGTACGGCCAGGAGCCGGCGTGCGGGCCGCCGTACCAGCGGTCCCAGGCGGCCGGGTCGGTGAGCCGGTGGTCGGCACCGCAGTCGATGACGAGCGTCTCCGCGGGCAACTGGTCGGCGATGGCGGCCGACTCGCCGTGCGGGAGGGCGAGCACGACGACGTCGTACCCGGACAGCGACGCCGCATCACTGGGCTGGACGACCATCTCGGCGTACGGCAGCAGGTGCGGCTGGAGCTCGCCCAGGCGTCGGCCGGCGCTCGCGTTGGCGTGCACCCCGGCCAGCCGGAGGCTCGGATGCCCGGCCAGCAGCCGGCACACCTCGCCCCCCGCGTACCCGGTGGCGCCGGTGACCCCGACCGTCCACGTCTGCCCTGTACTCACGATGCATGACCATACACGGCCATGCATGACCGCTCACATGGGTTTCCGTTGCCGCTTCGTCGAGTGTCGACCTACCGTCGTCTCCCGGCCGTCGAGGCAACACCAGCCCGACAATGGACGACGAGTGGGTGCAGGATCGGCCGGTGCGCGCCCGACTGCACCACCTGGTCCTCGACTGCCCCGACCCGAGGGCGCTCGCGGAGTTCTACGCGCGACTGCTGGACCAGTCGATCACCTACGACAGTGACGAGTTCGTCGTGGTCTCCGTCGACGACCGAACCTCCGGCCTCGCCTTCCAGCGGGCGGCCGAGCACCGCGTGCCGACGTGGCCCAGCCCTGAGATACCGCAGCAGATGCACCTCGACGTCATGGTGGAAGACCCTGCTGCCGCCGGCGAGGAGGTGCGCCGGCTCGGAGCCACGCGCTTGGACGGCGACGTCTATGCCGATCCGGCGGGTCATCCGTTCTGCCTCATCCGCCGACCGCACTGGGCGGCGCCGCTGGACTCACCCGGCTAGCGGTCAGGCCAGAGGGTCGTCGTCCCCGTAAGGACGCAGCCGCAGCTGACGGGCGGAGCCCTCGGGCGTGACGCCGCGGAGTGCATCGAGGTCGTCGACGCCCACCCGAATGAAACGACCAGACCACTGGTCCAGTTCACCGGCGGCGATCGCGGCCATGAACTCGACCACCTGCTCCGGAGGGGTCCACTGGGTGCGCCCGCGCCACTTCGCCATCGACCGCGTCATCGGGGTGTCGACGACGCCCGGGGCGACGTCGAACGCGCGCACGTCGCTGCCCTCGAGGCCGGCGGCCAGCGCCTCGGTGATGCGCATCAGCCCGGACTTGGCGACGGCGTAGGCGGAGTACTCAGGCTGCGCGGCCAGCCCCTGCCCGCTGCCGAGGTTGACGATGCGACCGCGGTTGCGCAGCAGCATCCACGGCACGACGGCGCGGCAGAGCAGGTAGCCGCCGCGGATGTGGCTGGAGACGACGTCCCACCACTGGTCGGGGTCGGTCTCCCAGAGCGGCACCTCGAACTCGTCGATGAGCCCCGCGTTGTTGATCAGCAGGTCGATCGGGCCGAGCTCCTCGGCGACCCGCCGGGTCGCCTCGCCCACGGCGGTCCGATCGGTGACGTCGGCCGCGACCGCGAGCGTGCGGCCACCGGTGGCCTCCGCCACCTCGGCCATGGCGGCGGTCAGCCGGTCCTCGGTGCGCGCGAGCCCCGCCACGGCCATGCCGCGGGCGGCCAGCCCTTCGACGAGGTGCCGGCCGATGCCGCTGGACGCGCCGGTGACCAGGGCGACGCCGCTGAGCTCACCCACGCAGTTCGGCTCCCGTCGCGGACCGGGCTGCGGCCACGGCAGCGTCGCGCACCGCCGTCGCCTCCTCGCTGGTGAGCGTGCGGTCCGGCGCGCGCAGGGTCAGCGCGTAGGCGAGCGACCGGGCCCCGGCGGGCACCGGTGTCCCGCGCCAGACGTCGAAGAGCCGCACGTCCTCCAGCAGCTCCCCCGCCCCCGTGCGCACGGCCGCCACCACCTCGGCGGCCGGAACCTCGTCCGGCACCACCAGCGCCAGGTCGATCAGCACCGGCGGGAACGCGGAGATCGACGGTCCGACCGGCACCTCGGCGCCCGGCAGCGCGTCCAGGTCCAGCTCCATGACCGACGTGCGCGCCGGCAGCTCCAGCGCCGCGCACACCCGCGGGTGCAGCTCGCCGGCGTACCCGATCACCTGGTCACCGACGAGGAGCTCGGCGCAGCGACCCGGGTGCCAGGGCGCCCGCTCCCCCGCCCGCACGGTCAGCTCCACGCCCGAGGCGGCGGCCACCCGGCGCGCGGCCTCGACGGCGTCCGACCAGCCGGCCGGGCGCCCCGGTCCCCACCAGCCGCGGGGCTCGCGGTTGCCGGTCAGCGCGACGGCCACGTGCCACGGCTGCTCCGGGACGGCGCCCAGCAGCGCGGCCAGGGTCTCGTCGTCCGGACGGCGGTCGACACCCGGCAGCGGCGCGGGCCTACGCACACCGCCCGGGAACACCGCGCCGTGCTCGAACAGCGCCAGGTCGCGCTGCCCGCGGGAGAGGTTGCGCGCCAGCGTCGCGAGCAGGCCGGGCAGCAGCGTCGTCCGGAGGCCCGGCTCCTCCTCCGACAGGGGGTTGCGGACGACGACCACCTGCCGCCGCTCGTCGTCCGCTGCCAGCCCGAGCGCGTCGAGCGCTGCCGTCCCGACGAACGGATAGGACGGGGCCTCCACGTACCCGGCCTCGGCCAGCGCGCGACCGACGCTGCGACGGCGGCGCTGCACCTCGGTGAGCCCCCGGCCGGGGGGCGCGGTCGGCAGGACGGACGGGACGTCGTCGTAGCCGGCGAGCCGGATGACCTCCTCGACCAGGTCGGCCGGATCGGTGAGGTCGGGACGCCAGGACGGCGGGGTGACCGCCAGCGGGCTGCCGCTCGTGTCGACGTCGCAGCCGACCGCGCCGAGGAGCTCGACGACCTGGGCGGCCGTGTAGGGCAGGCCGGCGACCTGGGCGGGCTTGGCCGCGTCCAGCGGGATCGACGGCCGCGGCCCGCGGGTGTCGACGTCGACCACCCCGCCGACGACCCGCGCGCCGCCGTACTCGGCGAGCAGTTCGGCCGCCCGGGCCAGGGCGACGACGGTCATCTCCGGGTCGACGCCGCGCTCGAAGCGCTTGGCGGCCTCGCTGGGCAGCCGGTGCCGGCGGGCGGTGCGGGCCACACCGGTGGGCTCCCAGTGCGCCGCCTCCAGCAGCACCGCCGTGGTGCCGTTCCCGATCTCGGTCGAGGCCCCGCCCATGACCGCGGCCAGGCCGATCGGGCCGGTCTCGTCGGTGATCAGCAGGTCGTCGTCCGAGAGCTTGCGGGTGGTGCCGTCCAGCGTCGTCAGCTTCTCGCCCTCGCGGGCCAGCCGGACGGTGATCGGCCCGGTGACGGCGTCCCGGTCGAAGGCATGCATCGGCTGGCCGAGCTCGAGCATCACGTAGTTGGTGACGTCGACGGCCAGCGAGATGCTGCGGACGGCGGACTGCGCCAGCCGCTGCCGGATCCACCACGGCGTCGGCGCGGTCGGGTCGAGGCCCTCCATCGCGAGCATCGAGAACCGGTCGCAGCGGTCGGCGTCGGCCACCCGCACGTCCCAGGCCGGCTCGCCGGACCACGCGGGCGGGGTGACCGACCCGGGGTCGCGCCAGTCCGTGCCCAGGCCGGTGCCCATCTCGCGGGCGATCCCGCGCATGGACAGGCAGTAGCCGCGGTCGGGGGTGACCGCGAGCTCGATGACGACGTCTTCCAGCCCGACGACCGGACCGGCGGGCGTGCCCGGCGGCGGCACGTCGCCGCCGTCGGCCCCCAGGACCAGGATGCCGGTGTGGTCCTCGCCGAGGCCCAGCTCGCGGACCGAGCAGATCATCCCGTCGGAGACGTGGTCGTACGTCGTCCGGGCGGCGATCTCGAAACCGCCGGGCAGGACGGCGCCCGGCAGCGCGACCACCACGGTGTCGCCGGCGGCGAAGTTGCGCGCCCCGCAGACGATGCCGCGCGGCTCAGCCTCCCCGACGTCGACCTGCGTGTAGCTGATCGGCTTCTTGAAGCCGGTCAGCTCCTCGATCTCCAGGACCTTGCCCACGACGAGCGGCCCGGTGACCTCCGCGGGGCGGTGGATCTCCTCCACCTCGAGCCCGAGGCGGACGAAGGCGGTGTCGAGGTCCTCGACGGACGTTCCCGCGGGAACGTCGACGTACTCGGCCAGCCAGCCGATGGGGACCCGCATTACTCTGTCTCTCCCTCGTGACGGTTGGTCACTGGTCTACCCCGAAAGCCTTCGTGAACCGGACGTCGCCCTCGACGATGTCGCGCATGTCGCCGACGCCGGAGCGGAACTGCAGGGCACGCTCGATGCCCACGCCGAATGCGAAGCCCGAGTACTCCTCGGGGTCGATGCCGCAGGCGATCAGGACCCGCGGGTTGACCATCCCGCAACCGCCCCACTCGACCCAGCGCGGGCCGTCGCGGTGCTCGGGGAACCAGACGTCGAACTCCGCCGACGGCTCGGTGAACGGGAAGTAGGACGGCCGCCAGCGGGTGACGGCGTCCGCGCCGAAGAGCGAGCGCGCGAGGTGGTCGAGCGTGCCGCGCAGGTGGGCCATGGTCAGCCCGCGGTCGACCGCGAGGCCCTCGACCTGGTGGAAGACCGGCGTGTGCGTCGCGTCGAGCTCGTCGGTCCGGTAGACGCGGCCGGGCGCGACGACGTAGATCGGCGGCGTCCGGGACAGCATCGTGCGCGCCTGCACCGGGCTGGTGTGGGTGCGCAGCACCAGGCCGGAGTCCGCCGGCGCCACGAAGAAGGTGTCCATCATCGTGCGGGCCGGGTGGTCGCGGCCGATGTTGAGCGCGTCGAAGTTCAGCCACTCCGCCTCGAGCTCCGGGCCGTCAGCCACCTCGTAGCCCATGCCGACGAAGATGTCGGCGATCCGGTCGGTCAGCGTGGTCAGCGGGTGACGGGCGCCGCGGGGGGCGCGGTCCCAGGGAAGGGTGACGTCGACCCGCTCCTCGGCCAGCACCCGGGCGTCGCGCTCGACCTCGAGCTCGGCCAGCCGCGCCTCGTAGGCCTCGGTGACGGCGAGCCGGGCGGCGTTGACCCGCTTGCCCGCCTCGCTGCGGGCCGCCGGGGGCAGCGCGCCGAGCTCGCGGCGCGCCAGCAGCACGGGCGCGCGGTCGCCGAGGTGCGCCGGCCGGACGAGCGCCAGCGCCTCCAGATCAGCGGCTCCGTCGAACGCCGTCCGAGCGGCCTCGACCGCGTCGTCGAGCGCCTCCGGGGAGAGCGCGGCGACCTGCTTGGGGTCGTAGGGATCGTTGGCGCCAGACACGGGAGGCCATTCTGCCCGCCTCGGGTTCGACTCCGCGTCCGGGTTTGGTGGGCGGCGTGGTCCACGGCGCATGGCCTCGGTCCTCCCTCGCCCCATGGGGTCCTCCCCCGCGGCCGACCATGAGGGAGGACCCCGGACGATCAGGGACGCTGATCGACATCGCAGAGGGAATGGGCACCGTCGTCCTCATCACGCTGCCCGACTGCTTCAGCCGTTCAGCAGCTCCACCGGGAACGGCGGCCGGCCCAGCCCGCTGAGCCGGGTGTTCCCCCAGGCATCGGCCTCGGTGGCGTCGGCGCGGGCGGAGCCGAACGGTGTCGTGAGCTCGACCGCGGTGCGCGGGGCCAGCGCGACGTCGATCCGCCCACTCCAGACGACGTGGCCGGCCAGCGGGTCGAAGCGGGCGGCCAGCGCGGCGGTCGCCGTCCGTGGCGGAGCGCCGTCCGCCACGACCGTGACCGCGCCCTCGTAGCCCTCGCCGGTCTCGTTCCCCTCCATCGTCAGCGCGGGGGCAGGAGCGTGGACAGGCCCCCGTCGGCGAGGGCCACCAGCTGCTCGACCAGTTCGCCGGCGGGGACGGTGCGAGCCGTCGACCACCAGTGCGCGGCCAGTTGCACCATGCCGACGACGCCGTAGGCCCAGGTGCGCGCGCCACCCGTGGAGCGGCCGGCGTCGACCAGCCGGGTCGACATCACGACTGCCAGGGCCTCGGCGATCTCGTGCTCGGTGGCGGCGACGAGGTCGGCCCGCCCCGAGCGGCCGGCCTGGGCGTAGGCGAAGCGGTACAGCTCGGGCTCGTCCTCGATGAGCGACACGAACGCGGCGATGACGGCGCGCAGCGAGGCCCGGTCGTCGGCGTGCTCGACCGCGATCTCGCCGAGCAGCCGCGGCAGCAGGATGACCGTCGAGATCCGTTCCAGGACGGCGTCGACCAGCTCGTCCTTGTCGGTGAAGTAGCGGTAGATGACGGTCTTGGAGACCCCTGCGCTGCGCGCGACGTCGTCGACGGCGAAGTCGGGTCCGGCGGCCCGGACGGCCTCCACGGCGGCTGCGACGAGGTCCTCGCGGCGCGCGCGCCGGTGCTCGGTCCAGCGCGCGCGCCGTCCGTCCTGATGTGGCAGCGGAGCCTCGATCGGCTCACCGGAGCGCGGTGGCGCACCCGGAAGATCTGCTACGCGTTGCATGTGTTTCACGGTAACAGCTACCTTTCATCACAGCCGTACTCGACGTCTGGGGGAATCCGCCGTGACCGCCACCCTGTCCACTCCTATGCCCACCGAGAGCGCAGGACAGTCGGGCAAGAGGCCTGTCGATCGTCAGGCCCTGTCCGCCCGCCTCCTCGGGTCGGCCGCCAAGAAGTCCTACGACCCTGTCGTCGACATCGACTGGGCCGCTCCCATCCCTGAGCGTCTCTACGGTCTGTCACCCGAGTGGTCGACGCTGTACGGCACGCCGCTGTGGGACGCATTGACCGAAGAACAGCGAGTCACGCTCACCATCCACGAGTACTGCTCGATCTCCGGCGTCGGCATCTGGTTCGAGTGCCTGCTGATGCAGCTCGTGCTCAAGGACATCTACGGCGAGGACCCCGCCCAGCCGCACGTGCAGTGGGCGCTGACCGAGATCGCCGACGAGTGCCGGCACTCGGTCATGTTCGCCCGGACGGCGCAGAAGTTCGGAGCGCCGTCGTATCAGCCGCCGGCGTCGATCCTCCGCCTGGGCAAGGCGTTCGTGGCCCGCGCCGACGGGCCGGCCGCCTACGCGGCGATCCTCGTGGCCGAGGAGATCCTCGACATCTTCCAGCGCGACCTGATGAAGGACGAGCGCGTGCAGCCGCTCACCCGGGCCACCAGCCAGATCCACGTCGTCGAGGAGGCCCGGCACATGCGGTTCGCCCGCGAGGAGATCGCCCGCCGGACGCCGGACCTCTCGAACTGGCAGCTGCGCCGGCACCGCACCGCGGTGGCGTCGGTGGCAGCGATCGTCGCCGACAACCTGGTGCAGCCGGGGGTCTACGCCTCGGTGGGGTTGGACCCGGCCGAGGCGAAGGCGGCTGCTCGCGCCAACCGGCACTACGGCGACAAGCTGCGCGACGCGTCCACCGGCCTGGTCGCCTTCCTCCGCGACGTCGGCCTGGTCGGCGGCGCCTCGGAGTTGCTCTGGAAGCGCGCCCGACTGGTCTGAGGGACTTTCTGTACAGAAAGTCCCTCAGCCCTGGGCGAGCTGGGTCGTGTAGAGGCAGATGGCGGCGGCCGCGGCGAGGTTGAGGCTCTCGGCGCGGCCCCGCATCGGAATGCGCACGCGGGCGTCGGCGAGCCGCGCCAGCTCGGCAGGGACGCCGCGCGCCTCGTTGCCGAACAGCCACAGGACCCGGCCGGCGAGCTGGCTGGTCAGCTCGTCCAGCGCGGCCTCTCCCCCACCGTCGGCGGCCAGCACGGTGACCCCGGCAGCCCGGAGCGCCGGGATGAGCTCCAGCAGCGGCGCACCACGAACGACGTCGACGTGGAAGAGGCTGCCCGCGCTGGCGCGCACCGCCTTGCCGCCGTACGGGTCGGCCGAGCCCGCGCCGAACACCACGGCTCCGGCACCGCAGGCGTCCGCCGTCCGCAGGATCGTGCCGGCGTTGCCGGGATCGGCGAGCTCCGACAGCGCGACGGTGAGCCGCGGCGGAGCTGCGGTCAGCGTGTCGGCGGCGACGTCCCGGAGCGTGCAGACGGCGACCAGCCCCTGCGGCGTGACCGTCTCGGACAGCCCCGCCGCGGCCTTCTCGGTGATCAGGCGGACCGGCACGGACGTCTCGGCGAGCAGGTCGCGGTGCGCGGACGCCGCGGCCTCGGTGGCGAAGACCTCCCGCACGCCCGCGGGGTCGGCGAGTGCCTCGACGACGGCCTGCCGGCCCTCGGCCAGGAACAGCCCGGCGGCGTCGCGGCCCGCGCGACGGGTGAGCTTGCGCGCGGCCACGATCCGGGTGGAGCGCTCGGTGAGCGGCTCTTCGTGCGCCGAATGCGACGAACTCGTGGCCATCAGCGGTCGATGGCCACGAATTCGTCGCACTCGCGGTGTGCTGCGATCAGGCAGCGTCGGTCGCGGCGGCCGGAGCGGCGGCCACGGCGGCGCGGGCGGTCTCCACCAGCGCGGCGAAGGCGGCCGGCTCGTTGACGGCCAGCTCGGCCAGAACGCGGCGGTCCAGCTCGATGCCGGCGAGCTTGAGCCCCTGCATGAACCGGTTGTAGGTCATGTCGTTCAGCCGGGCCGCGGCGTTGATGCGGGTGATCCACAGCTTGCGGAAGTCACCCTTGCGCGCCTTGCGGTCGCGGTAGTTGTAGGTCGCCGAGTGGAGCAGCTGCTCCTTGGCCTTGCGGTACAGGCGCGAACGCTGACCGCGGTAACCGGCGGCGGCCTCGAGGGTCGTCCGGCGCTTCTTCTGGGCGTTGACCGCCCGCTTCACGCGTGCCACGTGAGTACTCCTGTCGTCTCGTCAGTCAGAGGAGGGTCAGAGACCCAGCAGCTTCTTCATGCGCGGGGCGTCCGCCGGCGAGAGGACGCCGATGCCGCTCACCCGGCGCTTGCGCGAAGACGACTTCACCTCGAACTTGTGCTGGTTGTTCGTGTGCTCGCGCACCAGCTTCCCGCTGCCGGTCACGCGCACGCGCTTCGCGGCGCCCTTGTGGGTCTTCTGCTTCGGCATGTCCCTCGTCCTGTTCGTGTGGTGTCGGCGCGCGCGGGCCAGCACGGGCTGACCTCGTGCGCACCGGCCGTCTCGGTGGTGCAGTCCTGCGGTGTGCGGCCGATCAGGCGCTGGGCGCCTGCTCCTCGGCCGCGGATGCCTTCTCCGCCTTGGCGGACCGGCGAGCGGCGTCGGTCGCTGCCTGGTTCCGGTGCGGAGCGATCACCATGACCATGTTGCGGCCGTCCTGCTTCGGGTTGGACTCGACGACGCCGAGCTCGGCGACGTCGGCCGCCAGCCGCTGCAGCAGCCGGTAACCCAGCTCCGGGCGCGACTGCTCGCGGCCACGGAACATGACCGTGATCTTGACCTTGTCGCCGCCCTTGAGGAAGCGCTCGACATGGCCCTTCTTGGTCTCGTAGTCGTGCGGGTCGATCTTGAGGCGCAGCCGCATCTCCTTGATGACGGTGAGCGCCTGGTTCCGCCGGGCCTCGCGGGCCTTCTGGGCGGACTCGTACTTGAACTTCCCGTAGTCCATGAGCTTGCAGACCGGCGGCCGGGCCATGGGAGCGACCTCGACGAGGTCGAGCTCCGAGTCCTGGGCCAGTCGCAGTGCTTCGCCGATCGACACGACGCCGACCTGCTCACCCTCGGGACCGACCAGGCGGACCTCGGGGACACGGATGCGGTCGTTGATGCGGGGCTCGGTGATGGCCTCTCCTCTGCTCTTGCCTGTGAGGAGTCTGCGGCCCGTCCCGACGCCGGAGAGGACGAAGGCCCCGGAGCTCGCGCTCACGGGGCCCGTCTCACCGGTCTGCGCACCGGGTGGTGCGCACCGCGACAACCGGCCGGGGCCGGTTCTCGCGATCCGGGGACCTGAACGCCTGGACGGCGTCAGGTGGGAGCGGGCTCCTCTTGGATCAGCGGCCCGGAGGCCGCTGGATGGTTCGCGTGCCCCTCTGTAGCAGGGAGGCATTTCTCAGACTACAGCGTCCCGGACGCACAGGTCATTCCCGGCCCCCCAGCCGTCTCACGGGCGGACGCCGATGATCGTCTTACCCTGGCGCCGCCCTGTCGGGTTGAGGGCCGCCACCGCATCGTCGAGGGGCGCGACGGTGCCGATGTTCGTCCGCAGTCGCCCGTCCCGCACCCGCTGCACGACCTCGCCGAGCTGGGCGCGATCGGACTCGACGACGAAATCGACCGTCCGGCCGTCCGCCGGCCGGGCCTCGGTCGGTCCGACGACGGTCACCAGCGTTCCTCCGGCCCGGATCAGTGCGACCGACCGCTGCTGGACGTCGCCGCCGATGACGTCGAAGACGAGGTCCACCCCGGCGGCGTCGCCGAGGGCGTCGTCGTCGAGGTCGACGAACTCCTGCGCGCCGAGGTCCAGCACCTTCTCGCGGTCGGCAGCGCGCCCGGTGCCGATGACGTACGCACCGGACTCACGCGCGAGCTGCGTCACCATCGACCCGACGGCGCCGGCCGCGCCGTGCACGAGCACGCTCTGCCCCGCCCGAAGGCGCCCGTGCTCGAACAATCCCTGCCACGCGGTCAGCCCCGAGATCGGCAGGCTCGCACCGACCGTGAAGTCGACGTCGCCGGGCAGTGGCGCGAGGTTGCGCGCCTCCACGGCCACGTACTCCGCAAGCGTGCCGTCGCGGTGCCAGTCCGTGAGGCCGAACACCCGCTGCCCCACCGACAAGCCTGTCGTGCCGTAGCCGAGGGCGGTGACCACCCCGGCCACCTCGTGCCCGGGGATCGACGGCGTCCGGTCACGGTCGCGGCGATCGGTCCAGGTCGACGGCCACGCGAGCTCGGTCGGCACGAATCCCGACGCATGGACCTCGACGACGACGTCGTTGATCGCGGCGGCCGGCTCGGGCCGCTCCTCCAGCGTCATGCCGGCCGTTCCCGCAGCCTGGTCCGTCACCACGATCGCCCTCATCACGCACCTCCCGCATCGAGTCCTCGCCGCGCCACTCGGGTGGACCGGATCGTCTCAGTCGTCGTAGAGCAGGGGCGGACGGACCGGCTCCTTCGCGTGCGCGGCGGCGAGCAGGCCACGCAGGCCCTCGACCGCCTGCACCGCGTGCTGCTTGTCCACGGCCTGGACGGCGACCAGCGCGACCTCGTCCCCGTTCCGGAGCACGAGCGAGGCCCACGGCGACTTCCGCTCGAACGCGACGGCCCGGATCGCCGTCCAGGGCAACGCGTGCCCGAGGCCGACGTTCCGGAACCGGATGCCCTCGGCGTCCGCGTCGACCCGCGACCGGCCCAGCGCGAGCAATCCCGCGCCCAGGACGAGCCCGAGGCCGCCGATGGCGAACTGGTCGGCCGTGCCGAACCGGACGACCCCGGTCGACGACGACTTGAGCGTGAGGGCGACGTACGTCATCACGACGACGACGACGGCAGCGGCGAGCGCGCAGAGCTGCCGCATGCGGCGGGGAACGGCGGAGACCGGCGCGGGGGAATCGCTCACGTCACCATGCTCCCAGCACTCGCGCCCGGCACGGCTGGCAGAGTGCAGCGACGTGGAGATCACCGGGACGGCCCAGCACGAGGCGTGGCAGGACAAGGCCCTCCCCCCGGTCGAGCAGTTGCGGGCGGACCTGTGGTCGGTCCCGGTCCCGATGGACGGGCCGCTGCGCTACGTCAGCGTCTACGCGTTCGCCCTGGACGGCGGCGGCCTCGGCCTGATCGACACCGGCTGGGGCAGCGACGAGAGCTGGGCCGCGCTGCAGGCCGGGCTCACCTCCATCGGGGGCAGCGCGGCCGACGTCCGTGGCGTCCTGGTCACCCATCTGCACTTCGACCACCTCGGGCTGGCGGAGCGCCTTCGGCAGGCGTCCGGCGCCTGGGTGGCGATGCACCCGGCGGACGCCGTCGTCGTCGGCTCGCCGTCGGTGCGCGACCCCGCAGCCTTCGTCGCCGCCGAGGTCGACTTCCTCGTGTCGCTCGGCGCGGCCCGCGACGAGGCGGTCGAGGACGTCGGCCCCACCGAGGACCTGGGGCACTTCAGCCGGATGGCCGTGCCCGATCGCCTGCTCGAGGACGGCGACCACGCCGACTTCCCCGGCTGGCGGCTGCGGGCCGTCCACACCCCGGGCCACACGCCCGGCCACCTGTGCTTCGCCGAGGAGCGGACCGGGCTGCTGTTCTCCGGGGACCACGTCCTCCCCCGGATCAGCCCGAACATCTCCAGCACCCACACCGGGACCCCCGACCCGCTGCGGGACTACCTCGACTCCCTGGCCGCGGTCGGCGGCGAGGAGCCGACGGAGGTCCTGCCGGCCCACGAGTGGCGGTTCCGCGGCCTGCGCTCGCGCACCGACGAGCTCACCGCCCACCACGAGCACCGGCTCGCCGAGCTGCTCGACGCGATCCGCGACAATCCCGGCAGCACGCCGTGGCAGCTCGCCGCCCACCTCACGTGGTCGCGGCCGTGGGAGCAGTACGAGCGGCGGATGCGCATCTTCGCCGTCACCGAGACCGACGCACACCTGCGGCTGCTCTCCAGCCGTGGCCTGGTCGTCAGTGACGGCGGCGCGGTGCCGACGTGGACCCTGGCCGTCCGCTGACCAGCTTCGCCGAACTGGCGGAGCGGGTGCGCGCGGCCCCGGCGCGGCTGGGCGCGACCCGCCTGGTGTGCGTCGACGGGCCGGCGGGGTCGGGCAAGACGACCTTCGCCGGCCGGCTGGTCGCGGCACTCGGCCCCGGCACCGCGGTGGTGCACATGGACGACGTCTACGCCGGCTGGACCCTCGACGGCGCGGTCGACCGGCTGGTCGCCGGGGTGCTCGAACCGCTGGCCGCCGGCCGCCCCGGCGCCTACCACCGCTACGACTGGGCGGCGGATCGGTTCGAGGACGTGCCGACCGCGGTTCCGGTACCCGAGGTGCTGGTCGTCGAGGGCTGCGGCAGCTCCCCGCGCACGCTGGACGACCGGACGACGTTGCGCATCTGGGTCGAGGCGCCGCGGCAGCTGCGGCTGGCCCGCGGGCTGGCACGGGACGGCGCCGACCTCGCCGATCACTGGCACCGCTGGCAGGAGACCGAGGCCGCGGAGTTCGGCCGCGAGGCCACCCGCGCCCGCGCCGACGTCCGGGTCGACGGCGCGTTCCCCGGTGCCGGGCAGACCTTCGCCCCGCTCGCCTGAGGACGGCACCATGGCGGCGTGACGCAGACCCCCGCCGACGACGCGGTCCCGGCCCTGGCCGGATACACCGTCGCGGTGACCGCCGCCCGCCGCAAGGAGGAACTGGGCGCCCTCCTCGACCGCCGCGGGGCCCGCGTGATCTACGCGCCGGCCATCCGGATCGTCCCGCTCTCCGACGACGCCGAACTGGTGGCGGCGACACGCGAGGTGCTGGCCGCGCCGGTCGACCTGGTCATCGCGACGACCGGCGTCGGCTTCCGCGGCTGGCTGGAGGCCGCCGACGCCTGGGACCTGCCGCTGGTCGAGCACCTGCTCCCCGCCCGGGTGCTGGCCCGCGGTCCCAAGGCACGCGGGGCGATCCGCGGGGGTGGCCTCGTCGACGCCTGGTCGCCGGAGTCCGAGTCGTCCGCGGAGGTGCTCTCGCACCTCCTGTCGGGCGCCGAGGGTCCGCTGGCGGGCCGCCGCATCGCCGTCCAGCTGCACGGCGACCCCCTGCCCGACCTGGTCGCCGGGCTGCGCGCGGCCGGCGCGGAGGTGCTGACCGTGCCGGTCTACCGATGGGTGCTGCCCGAGGACCTCGCGCCGGTGCGGACGCTGGTCGCGACGATCGTGGCCGGCGGGGTCGACGCGGTGACGTTCACCAGCGCGCCGGCGGCGGCCGGTCTCCTCGCCGTCGCAGCCGACCTCGGCCAACAGGCGGCGATGGTGCGCGCCTTCAACGACCGGGTGCAGGCGATCGTCGTCGGTTCGGTCACCGCCGGCCCGCTGGACGCCGCCGGCATCCCGAGCCGGCAGCCCGAACGCGCCCGGCTCGGCGCGCTCGCCCGGGAGGTGGTCGCCCGGCTGCCCGAACGGGACCCGGTTCTGACCGTCGGCGGCCACACGCTGCAGGTGCGCGGCTTCGCCGCCGTGCTCGACGGACGGCTGATCGAGCCGGCGCCGGGCGCGATGGTGGTGCTGCGCGAGCTGGCGCGCCGTCCCGGGCACGTCGTCCCGCTCACCGAGCTGATCGCCGCCCAGCCCGGCGGCGGCGACGGAGACGCGGTCGAGAGGGCGCTGACCGGGCTGCGCGCGGCCCTGGGCGCACCGGTCGTCGAGACCGTCGTCACCCGGGGGTACCGCCTGGCGGTCTGACCCGCGCCAGGGCCTCTGGTCGGCCGGTTCCGGCGCGGCCACAATGCGGTCGTCGACGTGGCGAGGGGAGCCGGTCATGACCGTGTTGGTGGCGTACGCCAGCCGTCGAGGGGCCACCCGCGGGATCGCCGAGCGGATCGCCGCCCGGATGCGGGCCGACGGCCTCGACGTCCACCTGGACCCGCTGCTGGGTCGCGAACAGGTGGGGCGGTTCCAGGCCGTCGTCCTCGGCAGCCCGATCTACTCGCACGTGTGGGAACAGGAGGCGGTCGACTTCTGCCGCCGCAACGCGACCGCGCTGGCCGGGCACCCGGTGTGGACCTTCAGCGTCGGCTGGCCGGCCCACGGCGGCACGGCACCCCCGGAGGACGCCCGCAATCTGGCGGAGGTGCACCAGCTGGTCGCCGTCCGCGAGCACCGCTTCTTCCTCGGGGCGCTGGATTCCGCGGAACTGCCGGTGTTCCAGCGGCTGCTGTTCCGGATGCGGGGCCGAACGACGGGCGACCTCCGTGACTGGGGAGCGATCGAGGCCTGGACCGACGAGATCGTCCGCCGGCTGACCTCGAGCCCGAGCACGATCTGACGGGTCCGACCGTGCGCTGCGGCGCCGGGCAACGGTGGGCCGGCCACGCGAGGAGCTCACCGAGAAGCCGCCCCGTGTTCGGGGAAGCCGGGTTGCGTGTCCCTCACGGTTGATGACCCCTGTGGTGAGGCCGCCGCTCGCCGGTGTGCAGGACCGGCGCGCCACCGACGAAGATCACGGGGTGACCGCATCCGAGGAGACCGTGACCGGCCGCGCCCTGGTCGAGGCCGGGAGCCCCGTGGCCGGTTCGATGAGCCGGGCCGCGGCCACCGTGGTGTTCGAGCCTGCCGCCGCGGCGGTCCGGGTGGACGAGCAGTTCGCCCGCTGCCTGCGCTCGGTCGCCGAGGAGGCGGCGTCGCTGACCGTGCCCCGTGAGCGGGTGCGGGCCGGCGCCGTCCTGGCCTTCGCGGTCGAGTACTCGGCCACGCTGTCCGCCAACGGTCGCCCCACACGCTCCGACGACTGGTTCGCCCCGCGCACCGGCAACCGGTCCGTCGCCGAGGAGGTCACCGAGTCCGTCGTCGCCGCGGCCCGCCGCTCGACCGACGAGCGCCGCGTGCGCCACCTCGGCTATCTCCTCGCCGAGACCGCCGTCTCCCCCGACCTCGACGCGGACCTCGTCGCCCGCGCACTGCGCGTGGCCGAACCGCTGAGCTGGCGCCAGCTCGCCCTGCTCGCCGGGGTCGGCCGGCGCGACCGGGTGCCGCTGCCGATGGCTCCCCTCGAGGACGATCCGCGGGCCTGGGCCGCGTGGGCCGCCCGCGAGGACGTCGCCGACCTGCAGCGCGCCGGACTCCTCGACCCGCCGGTCGCGGGCCCGCGCCCGGGCGCAACGCTCCCCCGCCCCCGCATGGCCGACCTACGGCTGACCCGACGCGGCGTACTGGTGCACCGGCTGCTGGTGCTCGACCTGCTGCACGACGACGCCGTCGCCGCGGCGCTCGCCGCTCTGGGCCTCCCCCGCTCCTGATCCCGGCCGACGGTCCGTGCGCGAACCGTCGTGGGTGCCACCACTGCCGCGAGGAGGACAGTGGCGGACGGCGGAGGGAGCCGGAGATGCGGAGTCGGGACGCGGACGCCGTCGCGCGCCTGCTCCCCCGCCTGACGCCCCTCGCGGTGCTCCTGGCCGACGACGCCGACGGTGCGGTGCGGCTGCTGATCACCGCGCTGCGCGCACCCCGGGCGATGCGCGGACCGGACGACGCGATGCGCGCCCTCGTCCGGGCCGCGGTGCACCCGCCGCGCTGGGCGGCCGAGCAGGTGATCGAGTCCCGGCGGGCGGCCGGACCGAGCGACGACGACCCCGCGCTGGCCGCCGCCTGGCGGGCACTCGACGTCCGCGATCGATCCGCCATCGCCCGAGCGCACCTCGCCGGGCTCCCGGTCGAGCACGGCGAGCCGGACGCCGGGTCGGCCATGGGCCGTCTCGAGGCCCTCGTCGCCCGGCACGACGAGGACGAGCGGCGGGAGCGCGACCGGACCGCCGTCCTGTACCGGCGCCCCGGATCGGTCCTCGCCCCCGAACCAGCCCCGCCGGACCTCCGCGAACGGCTGTTCCGACTGGCGACAGGCCGACCGCTCCCCGAGCACGCGGCCGAGACGATCGGGGCCGCGCTCGGCGTCGTGGCGCACGCCCGCCGACGACGCCGGGAACTCGTGGCAGCCGGTGTCGTCGTCGCCGCGGCGCTCGCCGCGGTGATCCCGTTCCTGCCCCGCGGAGCAGAGACCCCGAAACCCGCCAGTGTGTACGCCGGGCCGACCCGCGGCTCACTCGCCGGGGACGAGGACTTCCTGCGCTCGATCGCCCGCTCCGGATGGGACCGGGCGTCGCAGACCCCGGGTCCCCGGCGGGTCGTCTTCGCCGGCGACGTCCCGGGAGATCGCTGGGCACTCGTCGCCGCCGGAGGCACTCCGTCCCGCCCCGCCACCACCGCCTGGTTCGCCGGGCCCGCCAATTCCCCGGCCGACCGGCTGGAGCTGCTGTCGATCCGCGTGGCACCGGATCCGGCGGAGCCGGTGTCGGTGGTCGATCCGCAGACGGGCGCCCTCGTCGTGGTCGCGGCGTCCGGCGACCGGATCCGCGTGTCCGACCGGCCGGAGATCACGGCCGGCGGCTCGATCAGGCGCAGCTTCCGGAGCATGCCCACGTCGCGCGGCGTGGTCGCCGTCAGCCTGGCGCCGATTCCGCAGGCCACGGTCACCGCCGTCCGCCTCCAGGTGGATCGCGGCGACCGCCGGCTCGGCGTGCCCCCGCCGACCGTGGTCGCGGAGCTCGGCCTCCCCGCGCGCGCCGTGCCGGTCACCCGATTGCGGCCCGCGCCCCCCGCTGTCCGCGGCGACGAGGCCGTGGCTCCGCGGCTGCGCGCCGTGCTGGGTCAGCTCGGCGAGCCGGTCGGCGACACCCCGGTCACCGAGCTGTGGTCGGGCGACCTCCCGGGCCCGAACGACCAGCCGGCCCGCTTGTCCGTGGTCGCGATCCCGCAGCCGTCCGGAGCGGTCGTCGTCACGACTCCCTACGGCTACGCCGCGGATCTGACCGGCCGGGCCGGCAGCTCGTGGTGCGGCACCGGCATCCTGCCTGCCGGGGTTCCGCTGCCGCAGCGGGTCGTCGCCGTGGTCTGCGACCTCAGTGATCTGAGCGAGGACCCGGAGATCTCCCGTTTCCTCGTCGTCGTCGCGCCTCCCGGCGCCACGTCCGTGCGGCTGCTCGATGCCACCGGCGCCGTGCTGAGGGAGCGCCCACTCGGCGAGGGGGTCGCCGTCGTCCGCTCCCCCGGGGACGTGGCTGAGGTGTCGGTGGCCACGGCGGACGGCGGGACGACGTCCGCCATTCCACTGGCCGACGCCGACCTCACCGGCTGAACCCCGGACGACGGTTTGTGCACGAACCGTGGCTGGGCTCGTCGGCGGTCAGGTGGCCGGGTGGTCGAATGGGGACGTGACCGGCCGCCGTCCCACCGTCCAGCGGATCGACGACCCGGACGAGGAGGGCCCCGACGTCCGGCTCGCCGAGCAGCGCGACGTCCCCCGGATCGCCGCCACCGTGACCGTCGCGCTGGCCGACTCGCGGTGGACCCGCTGGGCCCTGCCGGACGACGGCCGCATGCAGCGGCTGACCCGGCTGCACGAGCTGGACGCGGGGCACCGCGGTGTCTCGACGCGGAGCGCCTGGGTCACCGACGACGTCGCCGCGGTCGCGGTCTGGGAGCCGCCCACCGGAACCGCTCCGCTGCCCGCCGACGTGACCGCGGCGCTGAGCCGGGAACTCCCCTACCTCGCCGCCGACCGCTGGACCGCCGTCCGGGAGACCGCGGCACTCGTCGACGGCGCTCGTCCGACCGGGCCGCACTGGTGGCTCGCCCACCTCGGCGTCCGGCCGTCCTCGCGGCGGCGCGGCCTGGCCGCGGCGGTGCTGGCGCCGGTGATCGTCCGGTGCGACGCCGAGGGCACGCAGGCGGCGACCGCCGTCTTCAGCTGGGCGAACGTCCGCTTCCTCCGCGGCTTCGGCTTCGAGGTGACCGCCGAGCTCCGGACCAGCGACGACGAGCTCCCGCTGTGGGTGCTGGTGCGGCAGCCTCTCCCCCGCTGAAGACTTCTTCCGCGGACCTGTCGATCCCGGCGCGCTCCGTTCGTACAGGGGGTGAGCGACCGGTACCGGCCGGCGCCGACCCGAGGAGGACGAGATGGCCCAGTACCTGCTGACCGTGGTGGAACCGACCGGAGTCGGCGAGCCCGAGCCCGAGTCGCTCGAAGAGATCATGAAGGACGTCGGTGCCGTCGACCAGGACATGCGGGACAAGGGCGTCTGGGTCTTCGCCGGCGGCCTGTACCCGCCGGACCGCGCCACCGTTCTCCGCCCGACCGGCGCCGACGTCCTCGTCACCGACGGGCCGTTCGCCGAGGGGAAGGAGCACGTCGGGGGTTTTTCGATCATCGACGTCGACGACCTGGACGCCGCCCTCGACTGGGGACGTCAGCTGGCGCGCGCGACGACGCTGCCGGTCGAGGTGCGCCCGTTCCGGTGACCGCCCCGGCCCTGGAGACCGTGTTCCGCGAGCACTACGGGCGGGCGGTCGCCGTCCTGGTCCGCCTCCTCGGCGACATCGACGCCGCCGAGGAGGCGGTGCAGGACGCCTTCACCACCGCCGTCGCGCGCTGGCCGGCCGACGGGGTACCGCCCAGCCCGGCCGGCTGGATCATCACGACCGCCCGCAACCGGGCCATCGACCGACTGCGGCGCGAAGGATCACGTGCGGCCCGGTACGCAGAGGCCGAGCTGCTCCGGAGCGACCCGGAGCCCGCGGAGGGTGGCGCCGTGCCCGACGACCGGCTGCGTCTCGTCTTCACCTGCTGCCACCCGGCCCTCGCCCTGCCGGCGCAGGTCGCGCTCACCCTCCGGCTGCTCGGCGGCCTGACCACCGCGGAGATCGCGGCAGCGTTCCTCGTGCCCGAGTCGACGATGGCCCAGCGGCTGGTGCGGGCGAAGGCCAAGATCCGCGACGCCCGCATTCCGTACCGGGTGCCGAGCGAGGCGGAGCTGCCCGACCGGCTGCCCGCGGTGCTCGCCGTCGTCTACCTGATCTTCACCGAGGGCCACCACGCATCGTCCGGCGCGCGGCTGATCCGCGACGACCTGTGCGCCGAGGCGATCCGGCTGGGGCGGCTGCTGGCCGGGCTGATGCCCGACGAGCCGGAGGTCATCGGCCTGCTGGCGCTCATGCTGCTCACCGAGGCTCGCCGTCCCGCCCGGCAGACGACGGACGGCGACCTCGTGCTCCTGTCCGACCAGGACCGGAGGCTGTGGGACCGCGGGCTCGTCGCCGAGGGCCAGGAGCTGGTACGGCAGTGCCTGCGCCGCAACCAGCCGGGGCCGTACCAGATCCAGGCGGCGACCAACGCGGTGCACAGCGACGCCCCGACCGCCGCGGACACCGACTGGGCGCAGATCGTGGCGCTCTACGACCAGCTCATGGTGCTGGCCCCGAGTTCGGTCGTGGCGCTCAACCGGGCCGTGGCGGTAGCCGAGGTGGAGGGCGCGGCCGCAGGCCTCGCGCTCGTGGACGGCCTGGAACTCGCGGGCCTTCCGCTCTTCCACGCCATCCGGGCCGACCTGCTGCGGCGGCTGGGCCGCGACGGCGAGGCAGCGGCCGCTTACGACGCCGCGATCGCGCTCACCGGCAACGCGGCGGAACGCACCTTCCTCGAGGGGCGGCGCGCCGCCCTGATCGGGGGACGACGCAGCCGCTGAGAACTGTCGGAGGGACGCGGCACCATGCCCCCCATGACCGCAGCCGCACGCCTCGAACTCGTCGCCCTCGACGCCGCCGACATCACGGCGCTCGCGTCGTTCTACTCGGAACTCACCGGTGGGGAGGTCGTCCGCGACGTCGGCGACTGGATCACCCTCCGGCTGGTCTCCGGGCAGGAGATCGCCTTCCAGCGGGCTCCCGACCACGTGCCTCCGCAGTGGCCGGGCCAGGAGCACCCCCAGCAGTTCCACCTCGACCTGCTCGTCGACGGGCACGAGGCCGCGGCGGCCCGCGCGGTCGAGTTGGGCGCGACCCGGCTGGCCGAGGGGCCGTCCTGGATCACGCTCGCCGATCCGGGCGGCCACCCCTTCGACCTGTGCCAGCGCGACGGCGTCGGCCCGGCGATGGACCTCTACGCCGTCACCCTCGACGCACCCGACGCCTCGGCGCTGGCACGGTTCTACGCGCAACTGCTGGAGCTGGAGGTCGGCTACGAGGGCCCGGAGGGAGCTCTCGTCTCCGGCGGGCCGACGTCGCTGATGGTGCAGCAGATCAGCGACTACAACCCGCCGCAGTGGCCCGATCCCGCGCGCCCGCAGCAGGCCCACCTCGACGTCATGGTCGACGACCTGGACGCCGGTGAGCAGCGCGCCCTGGCCCTGGGCGCGACCCGGCTGGACGGTGGCGGCGAGACGTTCCGCGTCTTCGCCGACCCGGCAGGCCACCCGTTCTGCCTGACCGCCGGCTGATCCGGGCTCAAACAGCGAGCGTTGTCCGGCCCGCAGCCATTCCGGCCGGGATTCTGGCCGCGTCCGGGCCAACGCTCAGTCGGTACCCGCCTCCATCGCGGCCCGGTCGAGCAGCTCGTCGGTGGCCGACACGGTCCCGCGGGAGGCGATGGCCTGGGCCCCGCCGGCCTCCGAGGCGTCGATGAGTCCGGTCGAGGCGGCCTGTGCGGCGCCGATGGAGGTGGGGGTCGCCCCGCCGACCATGCCCATGGCGGCGTACTGCTCCAGCTTGGCCCGGGAGTCGGCGATGTCGAGGTTGCGCATCGTCAGCTGGCCGATCCGGTCAACGGGGCCGAAGGCCGAGTCCGCCGTCCGCTCCATGGACAACTTGTCCGGGTGGTAGCTGAACGCCGGGCCGGCGGTCTCGAGGACCGAGTAGTCCTCACCGCGCCGCAGCCGCAGGGTCACCTCGCCGGTGACGGCCATGCCGACCCACCGCTGCAGCGACTCGCGCAGCATCATCGCCTGGGGGTCGAGCCAGCGGCCCTCGTACATCAGGCGGCCGAGTCGGCGGCCCTCGTTGTGGTAGTTGGCGAGGGTGTCCTCGTTGTGGATCGCGTTGACCAGCCGCTCGTAGGCGACGTGCAGAAGGGCCATGCCCGGGGCCTCGTAGATGCCCCGGCTCTTGGCCTCGATGATCCGGTTCTCGATCTGGTCGGACATGCCCAGTCCGTGCCGGCCGCCGATCGCGTTGACCTCCAGTACCAGGTCGACCGGCGACGCGAACTCCTTGCCGTTGACCGTGACCGGCCGGCCGAACTCGAACCCGATGGTCACGTCCTCGGCCGGGATCTCCACCTCGGGGTCCCAGAAGCGGACGCCCATGATCGGCTGCACCATCTCCACGCTGGCGTCCAGGTGCTCCAGCGCCTTCGCCTCGTGCGTGGCGCCCCAGATGTTGGCGTCGGTCGAGTAGGCCTTCTCGGTGCTGTCCCGGTAGGGCAGGTCGTGCGCGACGAGCCACTCCGACATCTCCTTGCGCCCCCCGAGCTCGGTGACGAAGGCGGCGTCCAGCCACGGCTTGTAGATCCGCAGCGCCGGGTTGGCCAGCAGCCCGTAGCGGTAGAACCGCTCGATGTCGTTGCCCTTGTAGGTGGAGCCGTCGCCCCAGATCTGGACGCCGTCCTCCAGCATGGCGCGCACCAGCAGCGTGCCGGTGACCGCGCGGCCGAGCGGGGTGGTGTTGAAGTAGCTGCGCCCACCCGAGCGGATGTGGAAGGCGCCGCAGGTCAGCGCGGCCAGCCCCTCCTCGACGAGCGCGGCGCGGCAGTCGACCAGGCGGGCGAGTTCCGCGCCGTAGGCGGTGGCCCGGCCGGGTACGGACGCGATGTCGGGCTCGTCGTACTGCCCGATGTCGGCCGTATAGGTGCAGGGGACGGCGCCCTTGTCGCGCATCCACGCGACCGCCACGGAGGTGTCGAGGCCGCCCGAGAAGGCGATCCCGACGCGTTCGCCGACCGGCAGGGAAGTGAGAACCTTGGACACGTGGACGAGTATGCACGATGATGCATGGCCATGCAGAAGCGGGGCGGCCGCTCGCCTCAGTCCCAGGAACGGCGCTGCTTCTTGAGCTGACCGCGCTGCTTCTTCGCCTCGATCCGGCGCTCCTGAGAGCCACGGGTCGGCTTGGTCCGGCGTCGGCTCGGCGGCGGAGGCGCGAGGGCGGCGCGGAGGACGGCGGCCAGCCGTTCGCGCGCGGCCTGCCGGTTGCGCAGTTGCTGACGGTGTTCGCTGGCGGCGATCGTCAGGACGCCGTCGACCAGGCGATTCCTCAGGCGCGCGGCCAGTCGCTGCTGCTGGTGCTCGGTGAGCCCGGGCAGCTCGAGGGGCGCGATGGACAGTTCGACCCGGGAGTCGGCGGTGTTGACGCCCTGACCGCCGGGCCCGGACGAGCGGGAGAAGCGCCAGTTGAGGGCCGCCGCCGGCACGACGAACGAGCCGGTGACCGGCAGGTCTCCGGCCGGGTCGTCGGTGGCCGCCATGCGGTCAGTCTCCCGGACGCCCGGCGGGAGCGGGCTCCGGCGCGGTCAGGATGCCCGGTTCGAGGTACTCGGCGATCCACCCCGGGACGGCGTCCCACCACTCGGTGCGCTCACCGGGATGCACGCCGCGCAGGATGCGCCGCCAGGTCAGCGCTCGCGGCAGCGGGGCGATGTGGAGCGCGACGTCGACGAGCTCCCGGAGTTCGGCAGGGCTGCCGTAGCCGGACCAGGGGTCGAGATAGGCATCACGCAGGCGCGCCAGGACGGCGTCCCCGGGCGGCACGTCCAGCGCCCGGGCGACCACCCGGAGCGGCACGAGCAGGCTCAGGAACGGGTGGGCGACGGTGGCGTCACCCCAGTCGAAGAATCGGTACCGGCTCATCCCCACGAAGACGTTCGCGTCGTGCAGATCGTCGTGCTGCAGCGAGGCCGGGATGCCCGAGTCCGCCAGGCGCCGGCACAGCACGCGGTAGCGGGCCTGGTCGGCGACGAGCCGGTCCCGCTGCTCGGAGGCGAGCCCGCCGGGACGGTCGAGCAACAGCGACTCGTCGTCCGCCAGCAACTCGACGACCTGCTCGGGCAACCGGTCCGGGCGCAGGTCCGGGACGCCGAGCCCGACGATCTCGTCGGCGTGCGGCACCAGTTCGACCTGCAGCTGGGCGTAGTCGCCGAGCATCGCCTCCCACGCCGCGACGGATCCCGCCCCGCCGGCCTCGCGGAGGGTCGGGCCCCCGTCGGGCAGGAGCATCAGTCGCCGCTCCCGGTGCACCGCCAGCGGCACCAGGACGTGCTCGGGCGCCCACTCCCCCAGGGCGCCGAGGAGCGCCGGCTCCTGGGCCGACCCCGGGCCGACCGACTTCAGCCAGACCGCGCCGCCCCGCACGGGCAGCCGGAAGGCCGTCGACCAGGCGCGCACGTGTGGCTGCTCGGGCGCGCCGAGGACGGACAGCCCGCGCTCGGCCAGCCGCTCGGCCGCCCAGCCCAGTGCGGCGGCGCGCCACGCCTCGTCCCGCCACGTCGCGACGCCGGTCGTCGGGGAGTCCGTGCTCACCCGGGCACGTTAGGCGACGGGGATCGCCGGGCGCATCGGAATTCAGACGTCTTGACTCCCGTGATGCGTAAGAGAATGCTTACCGTTCATGAACACTTACCGAGCCGAGGACCGCTGGGCCGCGCTCGGTGACCCCACCAGACAGGCCATCGTCGCGGCGCTCGCGGACGGCCCGCGTGCGGTCGGCGAACTCGCCGCCCGGCTGCCGGTGAGCCGCCCGGCGGTGTCCCAGGCACTCAAGGTCCTCAAGGAGGCCGGCCTGGTCACCGAGCGCGCGGCCGGGACGCGACGCATCTACCGGCTCGACCCCACGGCCGTGGCCGCACTGCGCGACCAGCTGGACACCTACTGGAACAGGGCCCTCGCCAATTACGGCGAGGCCGTGGAGAACCACGTCACCGAAGGTCCGGAGGAGAAGTCATGACCCAGGCAGCGGACACGGTAGTGCGCCTGCAGACCGTGGTGGAGGCGCCCATCGAGACGGCCTTCGCCGTCTTCACGGAGCGCTTCGGCGACTTCAAGCCGCCGGAGCACAACCTGCTCGCGTCCCCGATCGCCGAGACGGTCTTCGAGCCCCGTGTCGGCGGCTCCATCTACGACCGCGGCGAGGACGGCAGCGAGTGCCGTTGGGCGCGCGTCCTGGTCTACGAGCCGCCGCGACGGGTCGTCTTCAGCTGGGACATCGGGCCGACCTGGCAGCTCGAGACCGCGGTGGAGAACACCAGCGAGGTCGAGGTCACCTTCACCGCCGACGGGCCCCGGCGCACCCGCGTCGAGCTCGAGCACCGCAACCTCGATCGGCACGGGCCCGGCTGGGAGTCGGTCAGCGACGGCGTCGGGCACGACCAGGGCTGGCCGCTCTACCTCGACCGGTACGCAGCGCTGCTCACAGGCACGGCGTGACCCGGCCTCGCCTGACGGAGCCCGGGTGGCTCAGGCCCCGGGGACGGGGTCCGGGCCACCCGCGGCCCCGGGCCGGCAGCGGACGAGCCGCCGCACGGTGAGCCAGGCGCCACGGCGGGCACCGTGCCGTTCCAGCGCCTCGACCGCGTAGGCCGAGCACGACGGCTCGTACTTGCACACCGGCGGGCGCCTCGGGCTGATCTCGCGCTGGTAGACCCGGATGGCGGCGATCATCCGGTCGGCCAGGCGGCCGTGCGCCGCGCCGCCGTCGGCGTGCACGTGCCGGCAGGCGGAGGGGGCCACGAGGAACAGGTTGTTGCCGCAGCCGATCATCTCGGCGAGGCAGCAGCCGGCGTCCAGGAGCAGCAGGTCACGGAGGCAGGAACCGCCGCCGCCGTACCCACGGCGGTAGCCGTAGCCGGGGCCCGGCCCGTAGCCGTATCGCGGTCCGTAGCCGTATCGCGGTCCGTAGCCGCCGTATCCCCGCCGCCGGCGTCCGCCGCTCCTCCAGATGAAGACCATGCCTCGCCTGTACCGCGGGAGGATGGCGCCCATGCGTTCCCTGGCTGCGGCGTTGGCCACCGGGCCGGTCGTGCTGGACGGCGGGCTGTCCACCGAGCTCGAGGCCCGCGGCTCCGACGTCGGCACGGCGCTGTGGTCGGCCCGGCTGCTGCGCGACGACCCCGCGGCGGTCGTTGCCGCGCACGCCGCGTTCGCCGCCGCGGGCGCGCAGGTGGCGACGACCGCGAGCTATCAGGCGACCGTCGAGGGATTCGGTGCGGCAGGGGTGGAGGCCGCCCAGGCGCGTCGGCTGATCGCCTCGTCGGTGCGGCTCGCCCGCGAGGGGCAGGGCGACGGATGGGTCGCCGGATCGGTGGGCCCCTACGGCGCGATGCTCGCCGACGGCTCGGAGTACACCGGTGCCTACGCCGACCGGATGGGGGTGGCTGACCTCCGCGCCTTCCACCGCCCGCGCATGGAGCTGCTCGCGGGAGCCGGCGCCGACGTCCTGGCCTGCGAGACCGTGCCCGCCGCTGCCGAGGCCGAGGCACTGATCGCCGAGGCGGAGACCCTGGGTTTCCCCGTGTGGCTCTCGCTCACGACGGTGATCGGTGCGGACGGCGCCGTCCGCACCCGGCGGGGCGAGCGTGCGGCCGACGTGTTCGCGATGACGGCGGACGTCGACGCGGTGATCGCCGTCGGCGTGAACTGCACCGCGCCGGACGCCGTCGGTCCGTCGGTCGCCGCCGCCGCGGCCGCCGGGAAGCCGGTCGTCGCCTATCCGAACAGCGGCGAGGGCTGGGACGCGGCCGCGCGCCGGTGGACCGGTGACTCCGGGGTGTCCCCCGCCGCCGTCCCGACCTGGGTGGAGGGCGGCGCCCGCCTGGTCGGCGGCTGCTGCCGGGTCCGACCCGCCGGCATCGCCGCGATCGTGCGTGCCGTCGGCGCAGGGAGCAGTCAGGAGTCGGGGCCGCCGCCGAAGCCGATCTCGTTCCCGTCCGGATCGCGGTAGGTCACCTTCCGCACGCCGTTCGCATATGTCTCACGCTCGGCAGGTTCGATCCCGCGATCCGAGATGGCCGTGACCCGCGCGTCGAGGTCGTCGACGAAGAGGGTCTGCAGCGCATGGCCGGCATGCTCGGCGCGCACCTCGATGTACACGTACCGGTGGTCGGCGACCTCCCAGACCGCCTCGACGTCGTTCGGCAGGAAGCTCGGCTCCGCGCCGAACAGCCGTCCGTACCAGAGCACGGCGCGCTCGTAGTCGCTGACCGAGACCCCGGCGAACAGGTCGATCGTCACGACCGGACCCTAGCGACGCCCACTCAGAGGATGGGCTTGCCACCCGTCACCGCGACGCGGGCGCCGGACACGTACGAGGCCTCGTCGCTGGCCAGCATCACGTAGACCGGCGCGAGCTCCGCCGGCTGCCCGGCCCGGCCCAGCGGCACCTGCTCGCCGAAGCCCTCGACCTTCTCCTCGGGCATCGTCGCGGGAATCAGCGGCGTCCAGATCGGGCCGGGCGCGACGCTGTTGGCCCGGATGCCCTTCTCGGCAAGCAGCTGGGCAAGCGAGGCCGTGAAGTTGGCGATGCCGGCCTTCGTCATCGCATACGGCGCGAGGTTCGGGCTCGGGTTGTCGGAGTTGACCGACGACGAGTTGATGATCGAGGCACCCGGCTGCATGTGGGGGATGGCGTCCTTGCAGAGGATGAACATCGCCGTCAGGTTGGTCGCGACGGTGTAGTCCCACTCGTCGTCGGACACCTCGTCGAGCGAGTCGTGGCTCATCTGGAACGCGGCGTTGTTGACCAGGACGTCGACCCGGCCGAACTCCTCGACCGCCCTGGGGATGATCGTCTTGCAGTGGGTCCGGTCGGAGATGTCCCCGGGCACCAGGACGCACGTGCGACCGGCCTCCTGGACGTACCGGGCGGTGTCCTTCGCGTCGTCGTGCTCGTTGAGGTACGAGATCAGCACGTCGGCCCCCTCCCGGGCGAACGCGATGGCGACGGCCCGGCCGATGCCGCTGTCGCCGCCGGTGATGACGGCGGCCTTCCCGGCCAGTCGGCCGGAGCCGCGGTAGCTCTCCTCGCCGTGGTCGGGCTTCGGATCCATCTTGCCGAGGACGCCGGGGACGTCCTGCTTCTGCGCGGGCTGCGATTCGGGACGGGGCTCGGACACGGGGCCTCCTGCGGTGCCGGCTGCGCCGCCTGGGTTCGACGGTCCACCGGCCCTACCCGGGCACCAGGCCCCGGAACCGGACCGCCTCGTCGGGAACGGAACCCGCGTCGGGCACGCTGTCCCTCACGATGACCGCCCTTCCCCTCCTCGACGACGCCGCCGACCTCGCCGCGCTCCGCGCGAAGGGCGACGACCCCGACCGGCTGTTCGCCGACTTCGCCGCCTGGGCCGAGGCGAACGGCACGGTGCTGTACCCGGCGCAGGAGGAGGCGCTGATCGAGCTGGTCAGCGGCGCGAACGTCGTCCTCGCCACCCCGACCGGGTCGGGCAAGTCGCTGGTCGCCACCGGCGCGCAGTACGCGGCGCTCGCGGCCGGACGGCGCAGCTACTACACCGCGCCGATCAAGGCCCTGGTCAGCGAGAAGTTCTTCGCCCTCTGCGGCGTCTTCGGCGCGGCCAACGTCGGCATGCTCACCGGCGACGCGGCGGTCAACCACGACGCCCCGATCATCGCCTGCACCGCCGAGGTGCTGGCGAACATCGCCCTCCGGGAAGGCGCCGAGGCCGACATCGGGCTCGTGGTCATGGACGAGTTCCACTTCTACGGCGACCCCGACCGCGGTTGGGCGTGGCAGGTGCCGCTGCTCGAGCTGCCGAAGGCGCAGTTCCTGCTGATGAGCGCGACCCTCGGTGACGTCTCGTTCCTCCGCGAGGACCTCACCCGCCGCACCGGGCGGACGACGGCGCTGGTCGCGAACGCCGAGCGGCCGGTGCCGCTGCACCACTCCTACGCCACGACGCCGATGCACGAGACGATCCAGGACCTGCTCGACACGAAGCAGGCGCCGGTCTACGTCGTCCACTTCACGCAGGCGTCGGCGCTGGAGCGGGCGCAGGCGCTGATGAGCGTCAACGTGTCCACCAAGGAGGAGAAGGCCGCGATCGCCGACATGATCGGCGGCTTCCGGTTCTCCTCCGCCTTCGGCACCACGCTGAGCCGGCTGGTCCGGCACGGCATCGGCGTGCACCACGCCGGGATGCTGCCCAAGTACCGGCGGCTGGTCGAGCAGCTGGCCCAGGCCGGCCTCTTGAAGGTCATCTGCGGTACCGACACGCTGGGCGTCGGGATCAACGTGCCCATCCGCACCGTCGTCTTCAGCGCGCTGAGCAAGTACGACGGCACCCGAACCCGGCTCCTCCAGGTGCGCGAGTTCCACCAGATCGCCGGGCGGGCCGGACGGGCCGGCTATGACACGGCCGGCACGGTCGTCGTCCAGGCGCCGGAACACGAGGTGGAGAACCTCAAGCAGTTCGCAAAGGTGTCCGACGACCCGAAGAAGCGCCGCAAGCTCGTCCGCAAGAAGGCGCCCGAGGGCATGGTGCCGTGGAGCGAGGCGACCATGAACCGGCTGATCGAGTCGGAGCCGGAGAAGCTGACCAGCCACATGCGGGTGACGACGGCGATGATCCTGGACGTCGTCGACCGGCCCGGTGACCCGTTCGTCGCGATGCGCCGGCTCCTGACGGAGAACCACGAGCCGCGGAAGCGGCAGCTGCGGCTCATCCGCGAGGCGATCGGGATCGCCCGGTCGCTGCTGCAGGCGGGCGTCCTGGAACGGCTGCCCGAGCCCGAGCCGGACGGGCGGCGGTACGACCTGACGCTGGACCTGCCGGAGGACTTCGCCCTCAACCAGCCGCTGTCCACGTTCGCGCTGGCCGCCATCGATCTGCTGGACGCCGAGTCGGACAGCTACCCCCTCGACGTCGTCAGCGTCATCGAGGCGACGCTGGACGACCCGCGGCAGATCCTGGCCGCCCAGCTGAGCAAGGCCAAGGGCGAGGCCGTGGCCCAGATGAAGGCCGAGGGCATCGAGTACGACGAGCGGATGGAGCTGCTCGAGGAGGTCACCTACCCCAAGCCGCTCGAGGAGCTGCTCGGGCACGCCTTCGAGGTGTACCGGCAGACGAATCCGTGGGCCGCCGACGCCCAGCTGTCGCCGAAGTCCGTCGTCCGGGAGATGTGGGAACGGGCCTTCACCTTCCGCGAGTTCGTGAACACCTACGGGCTGACCCGCTCCGAGGGCGCGGTGCTGCGCTACCTGTCCGACGCGTTCAAGGCGCTGCGCTCCGGCGTGCCGGCCGCCGCGCGCACCGAGGAGGTGACCGACCTCGTCGAGTGGCTCGGCGAGCTGGTGCGGCAGGTGGACTCCTCGCTGCTCGACGAGTGGGAGTCCCTCACCAACCCCGACGAGGGCCCGGTGGCCGAGGTCGCCGTCCCCGCGCGCCCGCGACCGCTCACCGGCAACGAGCGGGCGTTCACCGCGATGGTGCGCAACGCGCTGTTCCGCCGTGTGGAGCTGTTCGCCCGCCGCCGCTGGTACGACCTCGGGCTCCTGGACGCCGACTCCGGGTGGACGTCGGAGCGCTGGGAGGACGTCGTCCGCGCGTACTTCGCCGAGCACGCCGAGGTGCGGACCGGCGCCGACGCCCGCGGGCCGGCCTTGCTCATCGTCGACAAGTCCGAGCCCGGGGTCTGGCGGGTGCGGCAGATCCTCGACGACCCGGCCGGCGACCACGACTGGGGCTTCGACGCCGAGGTCGACCTGGAGGCGTCCGACGAGGAGGGCGCGGCGGTCATCCGGATCGTCGACGCCGGCCGCAAGGACTGACCGCTCGTCAGTCGCCCGGGACGGCGAACTCCTCCAGGGTCGCGCCCCCGAGGACGAGGTCGGCGAGAGTCCCCTCGAGCCGGAAGATCGCCACCGCGCCCGTCGGGAACCCCGCGTGCAGGTCCCGGCGCGCGGACTCGCTCCCCGAACCGTCGTCGAGTCCGAACGCCAACTCGCCCACCGACGGGTTGTGTCCGACGACGGCGACGGACTCCACGTCGTCCGGGATCTCCGCGATCACTTCGAGCAGCGCCTCGACCGTGTTGTCGTAGATCCGCCTGTCGAGGGCCGGCTCGCGGTCGTCGCCCAGCGGCTCCGCCGCCGCGGTCCAGGTCTGCTGCGCGCGCAGCGCGACCGAGACCAGCACCCGGTCGGGAGCGCCGCCCCGGTTCCGGAGCCACGTCCCGATCGCGCGGGCGGCGCGCGCGCCGTGATCGGTCAGCGGCCGCTCGCGGTCGGGCGACGCCTGGGCCGCCTGAGCGTGACGGATCAGGAACAGTCGGCGGGGCATCGGCCGAGTCTGGCAGCCGACGGCGCAGGGCTCAGCGCGGTGCGTCGCGGCGACGCTTCACCGTCACCCTCGGCACCGTGAGCATCGCCTTGAGGGCACCGAGGACGCCCAGCCCTGCGACAGCCACCGCCAGCCACATGCCGGTGCCGAACCGATCCACGACCCAGCCCGTCCGGGCCACCCGGAACAGGACGGCCGTGCACACCCCGGCCGCGAGGAACAGCGCCAGCACGCCGGCGACCCGGTGCGTCCGCGCCGGGAGGAACAGCAGCACGCCGAGCAGCAGGAGCAGCGCGCCCCCGATGACCACGGCCGGCGGCTCCCACGCACCGCTGCGGCCGATGCCCCCGAAGTCCCCTCCGACCGCGGCCAAGCCGCTGCGCACCAGGGTCGACCCGGTCTCGGGGGCACCGGCACGCCACGGCAGCAGCAGGCTGCCGGCGGCGGCGAGTCCCGCCAGGACCAGGGTCATGCCCGCCAGCGGGTCGGCGCGGGGCAGCGCCACCACGCGGACGTGGTGTTCCAGCGTGGTCCCCGGCGGCGCTGAAGGCTCCAGAACCGGAAGCGGTCCGCTCGCCGTCTCGTCCACCGGGAAGCCCAGGATCGTCGGCTCCTCCGCGGCGATCAGCCGGGCCGGGGGGAGGCCGGGCACGGTGTGCTCCGGCTGGAGACGGAGGCTGTCGGTGGCCGGCGCGATCCTGCGCGCCGGTCGCCGGCCGAACAACGACTGCCGCTGGACCATCGGTTCCTCCGACGCGGGCGCGGGGAGGCGCCCTCGTCATGAGGGTAGGGCGGAACGAGGCTGCCGGGCGACCTATGGGAACTGTTGTTGGACGTAATCGTGACCTGCCGGCGTGTCGATGACTTCGGCCGGCTGGCACGGTCTGCAGTGCAGCCCCAGACCGACGACCGAGACGAGGAGACGCCCGTGGGCACGATCAAGGTGCATGAGTTCCTGAGCCTGGACGGGGTGTTCGAGAACCCCAGCTGGACCGCCGAGTTCGGCTTTCCCGAAGGCATGGGCCAGGCGATCGGCTCGTTCACCGCGACCAGCTCGGCCATCCTGCTCGGCCGCCGGACGTTCGAGATGTTCGCCCCCGCCTGGTCCACCCGATCGGTCGAGGACGACCCCGGCGTCCCGTTCTTCAACGACACCCCCAAGTACGTCGTCTCCTCCAGCCTCGCCTCGGCCGACGCGTGGCAGAACTCGACGATCCTCGGCGGCTACGACGCGCGGGCCGTCGCCGAACTCAAGGAGACCGCCGGCGACATCTACATCAGTGGCAGCGGCACCCTGGTGCGGGCGCTGGTGGCCGACGGCCTCGTCGACGAGCTCCACCTGTTCGTCTACCCCGTCGTGCTGGGTGCCGGCGCGCGCCTGTTCCCGGACGGCACACCACGCACGTCGCTCACGCTGGTGGCGCACGAGGCGTTCGAGAACGGCGTCCTGCACCTGACCTACGCCCCCACGGCGGGCTGACCGCCCCGGCCGGCCGACGGGCGGCCACCCCGTCGTGCGACGCTGCCCAGCGATGGAGGCATGACGGGGTGGCAGATGGTCGCGGTCGCGGCGGCCGGGTTCGCCGCCGGTGGCATCAACGCCGTCGTCGGGTCGGGAACTCTCGTCACCTTCCCGGTGCTGCTCGCCGTCGGTCTGCCGCCCGTGAGCGCCACCGTCTCCAACTCCCTCGGCCTGGTGCCGGGAAATCTCACCGGCGCGATCGGCTACCGCCGTGAGCTGGCCGGCCAGCGGCGCCTGCTGGTGCGGCTGCTCCCGGCCTCGGTGCTCGGCGCGCTGACCGGCGCCTTCCTGCTCCTGCACCTGCCGGCCTCCAGCTTCGAGGCGATCGTGCCGGTGCTCGTCGGCCTGGCCGTGGTCCTGGTCGCCACGCAGCCACTCATCCAGAAAGCGCTGCGCGCCCGCCGACCGGCCGGGGACGACCACGCGGAGCAGCGGGTCGGACCGGGGCGGCTGGCGGCGCTGTTCGCCGGCGCTTACGCCACCGGAACCTACGGCGGCTACTTCGCCGCCAGCCAGGGCGTGCTGCAGATCGGCATCTTCGGACTGCTCCTGCGCGAGTCGCTGCAGCGGCTGAACGCGATCAAGAACGTGCTCACCACCGCGGTCAACGGCGTGGCTGCGGCCGCGTACGTGGTCGTCGCGACCGACCGGATCGACTGGCGGGCGTCGGCCCTCATCGCCGTCGGCGCGATCGCGGGTGGCTACACCGGCGCCCGGTTCGGTCGACGGTTGCCCTCGGCGATCCTGCGGACGGCGATCGTGCTCCTCGGCCTTGTCGCGATCGTCGTGCTGGTGCGGCGATGAGCCCGCTCGAGTTCGGCTTCCTCGTGCTCGCCGGCGTCGGCGCGGGACTGACCGGCAGCATCGCGGGCCTGGCCTCGCTGATCAGCTATCCGGCCCTGCTCGCCATCGGCATCCCGCCGGTCACCGCGAACGTCACCAACACCGTCTCTCTCGTCCTCAACAGCGTCGGGTCGGTGAGCGCGTCCCGTCCCGAGCTCACCGGCCAGGCCCGGCGCCTGTTGCCACTCGCCGTCGCGGCGGTGCTCGGTGGTGTGACCGGCGCCGTCCTCCTGCTGCTCACGCCGTCCGGTGCCTTCGAGCGGATCGTGCCGTTCCTCATCGCCGGGGCGTCCGCCGCGATCCTGGTGCAGCGCCCGCCGCGCGAACTCGCCGCCGAGGGGCACCGCGACCACCCGGTGCCCCGGGACCCGTGGTGGCTCGCGGCGGGCACGTTCGCCATCGCCATCTACGGCGGCTACTTCGGTGCCGCCGCCGGCGTCCTCATGCTGGCCATGTACCTCCTCGGCACCGGCGAGACGCTGCCCCGGGGCAACGCGATGAAGAACCTGATCCTCGGCGTGGCCAACTCGGTGGCGGCCGTCGGCTTCGTGCTCTTCTCCTCCATCGCCTGGTCGGCGGCGCTGCCGCTCGCGATCGGCCTGTTCGTCGGCGGGCGCCTCGGGCCGCGGGTGGTGCGGCGGGCCCCGCAGACCGCCCTGCGACGGGTCATCGCCGTCGCAGGGCTCGCCCTCGCCGTCCGCCTCGGCTTCCAGGCCTTCACCTGACCGGTCGGATCAGCTGTCGCTCACAGCTGCCGGCGCGGGTCGGTCAGCGGACGACGTAGGCCGCCAGGAAGAGCACGAACGCGCTAGCACCGAGCAGCAAGCGGGCCGGGGTCAGGCCGTTGAGCAGGCCGGCGGTGGCCTCGACCAGGGCCGGCCGGACGACGGCGTCGCGGGACCGCTGCCGCATCATGCGCACCTCGTCGGCGAGCAGCACGCCCGAGGTCCCGAGCAGCCCGAGGCCGAGAACGACGAACGTCAGCGCCAGGCGTTCGACGAAGCGGTCGGCGGTTCCGGCCAGGAACAGGACGGCCACCCCACCGACCACCAGGCCGAGCAGACCACCGGCCACCGGCGCCCATGGACCCATCACCGTCAGCGGCCCCCGTCTCGGCATCCGGGGCCTCGGCCGCACGGTCACCGGGGCCGTCGGCTGCATGCCGGGAACCATGTCGTGGTCCGCCGCGATGTTGGGCTCCGGCGCCTGCGTCGCGGGCTCGGGGGTCGGGTCGGCATTCGGCCGGATCACCGGGATCTCGGCGGTTCCGGTGCCCAGGGTCGTTCCGTTGCGTTCACTCATCGCTGATCACCTCGTACCCCACGCTAGGCGGCCCGGCACCGCAGGGACGGCAAGGCTCCCCGACGGACCACTCACGCACGGTGATGCCGCGCCGGGGCTCAGCACGTGGCCAGCAGCGACTGCAGCGCGCCGGATTCGGCGGGTGTCACCGCGAGCGCGTAGCGGCTCTTCACGGTGACGATCACGGTGGCGTACGAGCAGCCGTAGGTGGGGTCCTCGGGCACCCACTCGTCGGCCGTGGAGTCGCCCTTCGCCGAGTTCTCCTCCCGGGTGGTCGCCATCAGGTTGTTCAGGTCGTTGGCGAACGCCTGACGCTTCTCGGCGGGCCAGGCGGCCGCACCCTGCACCCACGCCGCGGCCAGCGGGACGACGTGGTCGATCGGCACCTCCGCGGCGTCCGCCTTCGCGAAGGTCACCGTGCGCCCGGTGTACGGGTCGTCGAGCACGCCGGCGGTCACCACGCAGTCGTGGGTGCCCTCGCGCACCTGCACCTGGGTGAGGTCACGGTGCAGCACGTCGTTGCGCTGGTCGCAGCCGTTGTGGTCGACGTCGGCCCAGGCCGGCCCGAACACGCACCCATCCCCCTGGCCGCAGCCACGCTCGTACCCGTCCAGCGGGCTCTTGTCGGCCACCGGAAGCGCGGCGAGCGCGGTCACCGCGGCGGCGGGGTCGAGCGTTCCCCGGGGGACGTCGCCCTGACCGACCGAGTTCAGCGTGGGCTGCGCGGGCCCCTCGACCTGCCAGTCGGACGTGCAGCCGGTGAGCGCGAACAGGACCGTGAGGAGCAGGAGACTGGCCCGGGAGGTGCGCACGTCCCGACGCTACGAGCGGTCTCCGACGGTTCCGGGGACCGACACCCTTCACAGCAGCCGGCGGCTGCCCTCGCTCACCACCCGCAGCCAGCGGTAGCCGTAGCCCTCCAGCGCCAGCTCCACGGTGCCCTTGTCGGTGATGGGCGTGCTGCGTTCCTCGAGGAGGTCCTCGAGGTGGTGGCTGCTGTCGCAGCCCTCGAGGGTCAGCGGCACCGTGGCGGGCTCTGCGCCGAGGTTGTGGACGGCGACCATGGTCCCGTCCTCCCAGCGGCACAGATGGGCCAGCACCGCGGCGTGCGGCTGGTCGAGCACCTCGAAGGTCCCCCAGCCCAGTTCCGGGCATTCCCGGTAGCGGCGGATGAGCCGCTTCATGAACGACAGCAGCGAGTCGGCGTCGCGGCGCTGGTCGGCGACGTTCACGAACTCCGGGCCGAAGCCGCCGGTGGCCAGTGGCCGGCGGAGCTTGCGGGGCGGCGCCTGGGAGAAGCCCCCGTTCACCGCCGAGCTCCACTGCATCGGCGTCCGCACGGCCATGCGGCCCTCGAGCTCCGGGTTCTCGCCCATCCCGATCTCCTCGCCGTAGAAGAGCACCGGGGTGCCGGGCAGCGAGAACAGCAGGCTGTGGACCATCCGGATACGCCGCGGGTCGCCGTCCAGCATCGGCGCGAGCCGGCGCCGCAGCCCCCGGCCGTAGACCTGCATCGAGGGATCCGGCCCGAAGGCGGCGAACACCTCGGCGCGCTCGGAGTCGGTGAGCTTGTCGAGGGTCAGCTCGTCGTGGTTGCGCACGAAAGTGGCCCACTGGTTGTCCGGCGACACCTCCGGCCGGTCCAGCAGCGCCGTGGCGAGGGGCGCGGCGTCGCCGCGGGCCAGCGACAGGTAGAGCGCCTGCATGGCCAGGAAGTCGAACTGCATCGTCAGCTCGTCGCCCTCCGGCCCGCCGAAGAACACCGCCTGCTGGTCGTGCGGCAGGTTCACCTCGCCGAGGATGACGCCACCGTGCACCCGCCGGCCGAGGAACGCCCGCAGCGCTCGCATGAACGCGTGCGGGTCGGGGAAGTCCTTCTGGTCGCCGCCGACGGTGTCCAGGAAGAACGGGACGGCGTCCATGCGGAATCCGGACAGACCCAGCTGCAGCCAGAAGCCCATCACCTTGGCCACCTCGTCGCGGACCTTGGGATTGGTCACGTCGAGGTCGGGCTGCTCCTTGTAGAAGTGGTGCAGGTACCACTCCCCCGTCGGCTCGTTGAACTCCCAGATGCTGTTCTCCGCGTCCGGGAACACGACCTGGTCGCTGGTGTTCGGCGGCTTGTCACTGCGCCAGACGTAGAAGTCGTGGAACGGCGCGTCCTTGCTCCTGCGGGCCGACCGGAACCACGGGTGCTGGATCGAGGTGTGGTTGACGACCAGGTCGGCGATCACCCGGATGCCCCGGTCGTTCGCCGTCCGGATGACCTCGACCAGGTCGCCGTGCGTGCCCAGCCGCGGGTCGACGCCGAAGAAGTCGGTGATGTCGTAGCCGTCGTCGCGGTCGCCGGTCGGATAGAAGGGCATGAGCCACAGGCAGGTGACGCCTAGGTCGTGCAGGTAGTCGATGCGCTGAGCCAGACCGTTGAAGTCGCCCATCCCGTCGTCGTTCCAGTCCATGAACGTCTGGACGTCGAGGCAGTAGATGACCGCCGTCTTCCACCACAGGTCCGACGTGTCCGTGATCTTCACGACGCATGCCTACCGAGGTCGCGGTCACGCGGCCACCCCACGGGCAGACTGACCTGGTGGACGACGACCTGCGCGCCCTGCGCGACGCCTGCGAGCGGGCCCTCACCGGCCACGGCATCCAGCGGGCCGACGACCTGCTCGCCACCATCCCGGCCGGCACGGCCGTCGACCGCTACGGCGAGGGCGGGGTGGTCGCCGACCTCGAGGCGGCCGTCACCGAGATCCTCGGGCAGCCCGCGGCCGTGTACCTCCCCAGCGGCACGATGGCCCAGCAGTCCGCGTTGCGCGTGCACGCCGACCGCCGAGGACGGCGCACCGTCGTCTTCCACCCCGAGTGCCACCTCGACCGGCACGAGGGCCGGGCGCTCGAACGGGTGCAGGGACTCGTCGGCCGCCCCGTCGGCGACCGCCACCGGGTCCTCGAGCTGTCCGACCTCACCACGGTCGCGCAACCGCCGGCGGCGCTGGTGATCGAGCTGCCGCAGCGTGACCTGGGCGGCCGGCTGCCCTCCTGGGACGAACTGCGGGCACAGACCGACTGGGCCCGCGAGCGGGGGGCCGCGGCACACCTCGACGGCGCCCGGCTGTGGGAGGCCTCCGCGGGCTACGACCGCACGCCGGCCGAGATCGCCGCACTCTTCGACACCACCTACGTCAGCTTCTACAAGGGCGTCGGCGCACTGCCCGGTTGCGCGCTGGCCGGACCGGAGGACGTCGTCGCCGAGGTCCGCGAGTGGCGCGGCCGCATGGGCGGCACGCTGTTCGGACTGTGGCCGGGTGCGGCGTCCGCCCTCACCTGCCTGCGGCGCCGGCTCCCCCTCATGCCGGCCTACCTCGAGCGGGCACGGGCGATCGCCGACGCCGTGCGCGACCTGCCCGGCGTCACCGTCGTCCCCGACCCCCCGCAGACGCCGATGCTGCACCTGCTGCTGCGCACCTCGGCGGAGTCCTTCGCGACGGCCGCGCGGACGCTGCCCGCTCGGGGCTGTGGACGTGGCCGAAGGCCATGTCCAGCGGCGACCCGGCGGTGCAGCGGGTCGAGTTCTCCGTGGGCGACGCCACGATGGCGCTGCCCGTCGAGGAGGTCCGCGCGGCGATCGCCGCGCTCAGCAGCTAGCGGTCGGACAGCGCCAGCTTGAGCCCGAACCCGAGCAGCGCCGTCCCGGTGACGCCGTCGATCGCCCGGACGGTGGACGGACGGCGGAGCCAGCGACCCAGCGCCGACGCCAGCACGATCAGGACGGCGAACCAGGCGACCGTGATCAGCCCGTGCTCGCCGGCCAGCAGCAGACCGACGGCCAGCGGGTTGTCGTGCGGCGGGATGAACTGCGGCAGCAGGGCGACGTAGAAGACGCCGACCTTGGGGTTGAGCAGGTTGGTGGCCAGCCCCTGCCGCGCCGCGCGCCACGCCGAGCCCTGCACGGCGACGTCGGCCCCCGGGGCGCCGGTGTCCCGGCGCAGCGCGCGCAGCAGGAGGCGGACGCCGAACCACACGAGGTAGGCGGCGCCGGCGAACCGCAGGACGTCGTAGGCCACGTGCGAGGCGGTCAGCAAGGCGGATACGCCGACGGCCGCCGCGGCTCCCCACACGAACAGGCCGGCGATGATGCCGGCGCCGGTGGCGGTGGCCTCGCGCCGTCCCTTCGTCAGCGCCGAGCGCAGCACCAGGGCGCTGTCGAGCCCGGGCGTGAGCGTGAGGGCGAGCGCGACGAGGGCGAACGTCGCCACGGCGGTGCCGAGAGTCACGCCGTCATGGTGCCGTACTGGCGCTGCGCGCCCGGGCAGGCCCGGCGAGGATCAGCGGGTGACACCGACACCGACCACCGACGAGTGGGGCATCGACGCGAGCTGGCTGGACGCGCTGGACGAGGAGCACTCCGTCGCCCAGGCCACGATCGACCGGCTGCGCGACGTGATCGGCACTCCCCCGGCCGACCTCGAGGAACGTGCGCCGATCGTCGCGCGCCCCGGCGACGCGCTCGAGGTGGACGAGGCCGACGTCGTCTGCGAGGACGGCGAGGTGCGGCACATCGACGGCGAGCTGCCGGCCGACTTCCCGCTCGGCTACCACTGGTTGCAGTCCGCCGACGGACGCCGGCGCCGGCTGATCGTCTCCCCCGGGCGCTGCTGGCTGCCCGACGACCGCGCCTGGGGCTGGGCGGTGCAGCTCTACGCCACCCGCAGCGGGGCCAGCTGGGGCATCGGCGACCTCGCCGACCTGCGTGCCGTCCGCCGGATGGCCGCCGACCAGGGCGCCGGCTTCGTGCTGATCAACCCGCTGCATGCGGTCGCGCCGACGGCGGGCCAGGAGGCCAGCCCGTACCTGCCGGCCACCCGCCGCTTCCGCAACCCGATCTACCTGCGCGTCTCGGAGGTGCCCGGCGCCGAGAACGTCGACCTCGAGGACGACGCCGGCCGGGCGCTGTCCGACGGCGAGCTGATCGACCGCGACGCGATCTGGGCCCGCAAGCGGGAGGTGCTCATGCGCATCTTCTTCGCCCACGGCGGCGGCGAGGCGTTCGCGCGCTGGCGCGAGGAGCAGGGGCAGACGTTGCAGGACTGGGCCACCTGGGCGGCCATCGCCGAGGAGCACGGCGGTGACTGGCGCACCTGGCCGGCCGAGTTGCGCCGTCCGTCCGGGCCCGAGCTGGCCCGCTACGTGGAGCAGCACGGCGCCGTCGTCGGCTTCCACGCCTGGTTGCAGTGGGCCCTGGACCTGCAGTTCACCGCCGCGACCGGCGACATGACCGTCATCCAGGACCTGCCGATCGGCGTGGCCGGCGGCGGCGCCGATGCCTGGGCGTGGCAGGAGGTCCTCGCCGAGGGGGTCAGCGTCGGGGCGCCGCCGGACGCCTTCAACTCGCAGGGGCAGGACTGGGGGTCGCCGCCGCTGAACCCGTGGCGGCTGCGGGACGCCGACTACGAGCCGTTCATCCAGTCGATCCGGGCCACGATCGCCGGTGCGGGCGGGCTGCGCATCGACCACGTCATGGGCCTGTTCCGGCTGTGGTGGGTGCCGTCCGGCGGGTCGGCCGCCGAGGGCGCCTACGTCCGGTATCCGGCCGAGGACCTGCTCGACATCGTGGCGCTGGAGAGCCATCGCGCGCGGGCGCTCGTCGTGGGCGAGGACCTCGGCACGGTCGAGGACGGCGTCCGCGAGGCGATGGCCGAGCACGGGATCCTGTCCTACCGGCTGCTCTGGTTCGAGGACGACGCTCCCGCCGAGTGGCCGGCCGCCGCGATGGCGGCGATCACCACGCACGACCTGCCCACGGTAGCCGGGCTCTGGACCGGTGCCGACGTCGAGGAGCAGCGCGAGCACGGCACGGGCACCGACGAGGAGCTCGAGCGCGGCCGGACGTCGCTGCTGGCCCACCTGCCGAAGCTTCCGGACGACGCCCCGGTGGAGACGGCGGTCGAGGAGGCGCACCGGCGGCTCGCCGAGGCGCCGTCCCTGCTGCTGTCGGCGACCCTGGACGACGCCGTCGGCGAACCGCGGCGGCCGAACATGCCAGGGACGACCGACCGGCCGAACTGGTCGCTCCCGCTGCCGGTCGCGGTCGAGGACCTGCCGGGCCACCCCCTGGTGCAGACGGTCGCCCGTGTCCTGGGACAGGGCCTCGACTGACCCGCGGGATGTCGTCGAACGTCTGTTCGACTGTCGTGCGAGACTGCTCCCATGGCGGGCGGCATGACTCCGGGACGCGGGGGGCGCTCCCTCGGCGAGCGGGCAGCGGCGTCCGGGATCGCGGTCCCCGAGGAGACGCCGAGTCCCTCGTACGCCGCCGCCGGTGACGGCGGGGAGGGCCGGCACTGCTGGGTCCGGGATCCGCCGGAGGCTCCCGGCGTCTGGCCGGGCCTACTGGTCGAGTGGCGGCAGCGCAGCGGTTCGTGGCAGGGGCGGGTCGCCTACACCGTCACTGGTCCGCACGGACCTGCTCTGGTCGAGTCCTGGCTGCCCGCAGCCCGGCTCGAGCCGCGCTGAGCGGTTAGCGGGGGGCGGCTGGGGTTACCCGTCGGTCATGACCGAACCGAACGACGCACCGACCCTCGACGACGTGATCGTGCCGGAGGAGAACTTCCCGCGGGACCGCACCCAGCACGCCAAGGACCCCCATCTCAGCGACGAGGTGCTCGAGCACCGCACCGAACAGGAGCGCCAGGCTGTCGGCTCCGACGACGCGGATCCGGCGGGCGCGGACGAGCACGCGGCCACCGACTGACCCCCGCCGACCGACCCGCAGGGCGGGCGGTCAGCGCCCCATGCGCTCCCGGTACCGGGCGGCGCGTCGGGCCGCGGCCGCCTGCTTGCGCTCGCTCTCCTGCTGCGCCCGCCCGAGACCCGCACGCTCCCGCTGCGCGGTCGCCGTGCCCGCGGGGTAGCCGGCCTTGACGACCCGGTTCTCGGTGGTCTCGGGCATGTAGGCCAGCGAGTAGAAGAGGGCCAGCGCCAGCCCTCCCCCCGCGGCCGCGGCGCGCAGCCCCCAGCCGGCCGGCAGGAACACCATGACCAGCGCGATCGGGATCGCGACCTGGACCAGGCTGCGGGCGATGTGCCGCAGCCACCAGGTGCCGACGGTGGTGTCGTGCAGGACCCAGCGGTCGTGCCGCGCGGGCAGTCCACCCCCGAGGGCGTACCAGATCCACCGGTGCGGAGCGGGACGGACGACGGCCTCGGCAGCCGCGGTTCCCTCATCGGCCACGACGGCGCTCCCCGGATCTGCCAGCTTCACGTCCCGATCGTCCCACAATGCCGGGCACACAAACCGTTGGGGCACCAAGTGTTCCGGATCACGTCACACCGCCTCGGCGGCCTCCGCAGCAGAGGCACCCAGCGCCTGCCGGGACGCGTCGATGACCCGCGTCAGAGCCGACTGGAGAGAGACGAGCTCGTCGACGGGCATCCCGAGCCGGGCGACGATCCCGGCGGGGATCCTCTCCGCGTCTGCCCGCATCGCCCTGCCCTTCTCCGTCAGCGCCAGGGCCAGGTTCCGCTGATCGCTCGCGTCGCGCTCCCGCCGGAGGAGGCCCGCGGCCTCCAGCCGCTTGAGCAGCGGCGAGAGGGTGCCCGGGTCGAGCTGCAGCAAACCGGACAGGGCCTTGACCGAGAGCGAGCCGTGCTGCCAGAGGGCAAGCATCACGAGGTACTGCGGGTGCGTCAGGCCCAGCGGCTCCAGGACGGGCCGGTAGACGGCCACGACGTTGCGGGCGGCGACCGACAGCGCGAAGCACACCTGCCGCTCGAGGGCCAGCATGTCGTCGTCCGCGGGCTTCGTCGTCGTCACGGCCCCAGGCTAGAACGCATGGTGCACCAAGCATCGGGCCACTGGTTGACTCGCCGCGTGCAGCGGCTGTCCCCCGGCGACGTGGCGTGCTGGGTGCTGAAGACCAACCGGCCGCTGGACCATCTCGTCGCCGGATGGCGGCCCGGAACCGAGCAGGCACTCACCCGGTGCGTGCGCCGCTCGTACCGCCTGGACCTGATGGCGACCGGCCAGCCCGTGCTGCTGTGGTTGAGCGGTAGGGAGCGGCCTGGCGTCCATGCCCTCGGGGTCGTCGACGGTCCGGTCGTCGACGGTCCGGTCGCCGGCGACCCGGACGGCCCGGCCGTGCCGGTGCGACTGACCAGGCTGACCGAACCGGTCGATCGCGGGGCACTCCTCGCCGATCCGGTGACGCGCGGGGCCGAGGTCCTGCGCATGCCGGCCGGCAGCAACCCGTCGTGGCTCTCCGGTGCGCAGTTCGACGCCGTCCTGGCCCGGGTGTGCGACCGGAACGGGCCGGCCCGCCTGGGAGCATGGAGCCCGTGACTCCGACCCGCCTCCGCTGGGGCGCCCTCACCTGGTTGCTGACGCTGCAGTTCTTCGTCGTGGAGGCGATCGCACAGGTCCGGTTCGTCGGCTCCTACTCCCGCGCCGACAACACGATCAGCGCCCTCGGCGCCGGCGACTCCGCCGCGCACGCGTTGATCAACGCCTCCTTCGTGACGCAGGCCGTCCTGATCCTCACCGGCGCCGTGCTGCTCCGTCCGGTGCTGCTCCGCACGGCGGGGCAGATCGCGCCCGTGCTGCTCGTCGTCTCGGCCATCGGCGTGTTGCTCGTGGGCGTGTTCCCCAGCGACGGCAACGCCCTCGTGCACGCGATCGGGGCGGTGGCCCATTTCGTCGGCGGCAACCTCGGACTCATCGCGCTGGCCTACGCCGTGCGGCCCCGGTCGGAGATCCTGGGGACGACGCTCGCCGTGCTGGGCCTGATCGGCACCGCCGCCACGGTGTTCTTCCTGACCGGTGTCACCGAGTACCTCGGCGAGGGGGGCACCGAGCGGGTCGCCGCATACGTCATCCCGGTCGGCCTGGCCGTCGCCGGTGCCGCGCTGTGGCGCATCGCGGGGCCTGGCTCGTCGGAGCGGGTCGCGGAGCGGGCGGCGGCCCGCCGGGAGCAGACCGACCGCGCCCGCGAGCGCGACGCCGCCCTCGAGGCGGCGGCGCGCCGTGAGCGGACCGACGCGGGGACGGCGGACGCCGACGAGCTCGACGACCACTGGGCACCGCGGGACCGCCGCCGCGACTGAGCCGGGTCAGTCCCCCGCCGGCTCGAAGCGCAGCACGTCGGCCAGGGGTCGGCGTCCGCTGACGGCCTTGCCGGCGGCGTCGGTCGCGTAGCCCATGCGCAGCAGCATCTGCGGGTGGCCGACGAGGGACAGCCGGGACTGCATGCGCGTGCGGGTGGCCGGCCAGTCGAGCGCCTGTGTCAGCGGGGAGGCCGCCACGCCGGCCGCGGTAGCGTGCAGGAGCACCCGCCCGAGCGCCCGGCCGGCGAGCAGCCAGGCGTACCGGTCGTCGGCCTCGGTGCCCATGAGCACGACCGTCGGACGCTCAACCTCCGGCGGGGGCGCGTCCGGATCTCCGGACGCGAGGAAGTCGGACTGTCCCTCCCGGTCCCCCACGACGAAGTCGCGGATCAGCCAGTTCGAGGGGCGGCTGCGCGGGTCCTCGCTGGGCACCGCATCGACCGGGACGCCGTCGACCGAACCGGGATCGGTGCGCACCCAGCTCTGCAACTCGGCGAGGTAGGCGGGGTCGCTCTGCTCCATCTCCTCGGCGCGGGAGATCAGGAAGACCATGGCGACCTCCTCCTCCGAGCGCGTGATCGGCTTGAACCACGTGTCGAAGTCGGCTGCCTCCCGCTGCAGGCGGTCGATCAGCTCGACGGGGAGGGCGCGCGGCTGGAAGGCCGCGCGCACGGTGTGCCGGAGCTCGATCGCCGCGGCCAGCGCGCGCTCGCCGTCGGTGGGCTGATGGTCGCCGGTGACCCGCAGCCTGGCGAGGTGGGCCGGGTCGGCGGTGTCGGGCAGCAGGTGCACCTCGGCGGCATGCCCGGCCGCGGCCAGGGCCACGGCCGCGAACTCGACGACGCTGCCGCAGCTGATGATCTGCTGGCGGCCGGTCGGGTCGAGCACGGGCAGCGCGCGGTCGGTGTCGAGGAAGACGTCGAGCCGGTCCGGGCCGGCGACGAACCGCCACGGCTGGGTGTTGTGGATCGACGGCGCCCGCGTCGCTGCGGAAACGACCGTCGCCCAGTCCTGCTCCTGCACGCGAACCTCCAGCTGCCGTTCCCGGCGGGCCCTGCCGGCCCGCCCCTCAGACAGTAGGACTGGCTTCCTGCGGCACGGGCACCGGTGGCCGCACCACCGAGCGGCGACGGGAGATCGCCACCCCGGCCAGGCAGACGGCGCCACCGGCCAGCGCCAGGAGCGGCGGCACCTCGTCGAGGAGCAGCCAGCCGAGCAGGATGACCAGCGGCGGGACGACGTAGGTGGTGACACCGAGCTTGCCGGCGTCCATCCGCCCGAGCGCGTAGGCCCAGGTGCTGAAGGCGAGCGCCGTGGGCACCGCGCCGAGGTAGACCATGGCGGCGATCGACCCGCCGGGCGCGGTGCCGACCTCGTGGACCAGGGTGCCGGCCCACGGCAGGCAGCAGATCGCACCCATCGCGCACGCGGTCGCGGTCACCTGCAGCCCGGGCAACCGGCGGAGCAGGGGCTTCTGCGCGACCACGCCGCCGGCGTAGGTGACCGCGGCGACCACGCACAGGACGACGCCGACGAGGTCGGCGTGCGCACTGCGCGTCGCCACGCCGATGACGAGCACGCCCACGAACGCGACACCGATCCCGGCGAGCAGCCAGCGCGGGAAGCCCTCGCCCAGCAGCACGCCGGCGAACAGCGCGATCAGGATCGGGCCGATGTTGACCAGCATCGCGGTCGTTCCGGCGTCCAGGTGCTGCTCGGCCGCGTTGAGCGACACGTTGTAGATGCCGAACCAGCCCACCCCGCAGACGACGAGCAGCCCCCACTCCTGCGCGGTCGGCCGGATCCAGGTGCGACGCGACAGCAGGAGCCCCAGGACGGCGGTGCCGATCAACAGCCGGCCGAGCGCCAGGGCACCGGGTGAGAAGTCCTCCCCCACGCCGCGGATCGCGACGAACGCCGACGCCCAGGCGAGCAGGGTGACGACGACGGCGGCAAGCGTGCGGCCGCTGGGCGGCGAGGAGGCGGTGTTCACGGGTCGAACCTAGGCGCAGCCACCGACGGGATCCGGCGGGTATCGGACACGGCGCACAGGTCGTCCGTTCCCCTCCGGGATGTGGCAGTCGACCTGCGTCAAGCGACCGGCTGCCGCACGATCGTCCGGAGTTTCTCGGGCCGGCTCCGGCGCGGGTCGCCCAGGTAGATCTCGTGGTGCTTGCCCGCGAGGGTGTCCCCGTTCTCCGCGATGAACGCGTGCAGCGCAGCCACCGTCGGCCCTTCGTCCCGGTAGGGGCCGACGTGCAGCACCTGGGCGCACCGCCCCTCGGCGAGCCGCTCGAGCCGCACGCCGTCGAGCGGGGCGCCCGGATGCTTCCGCGCGGCCGTGGCCCGTGCCTCCCGCACCACCTCGGCGGTGACCAGCTCGGGAACGGTGATCATCATCGTCCAGTTCCACGCGGACTTGTCGTCGGTGGAGAAGGTCGACATGTCCGGTGTCCACCACAGCCCCTCCAGGGGCATGACCGGCGCGTCGACCGGGTCGGGACGGCGCTTGAGCGCGAACCGGATCGTGTACGCCACGGAGTGCAGGGCCTGGACCGCCGCCGCGTACTCGGGCGCGCTGTTCGGGTCGCCGTGGCCGTCGACCATCAGGAACGGCAGCTCGGGCACGTCGACGAACGCCGGCGTCCGGGCCGCGGAGTACAGCGCGCGCAGGTCCCGCCGCAGGTCGATCGCCGTCCCGGACATCCCGGCGGCACCCGCTCAGCCGTGCAGGTGCTGCGCGTAGGTCCGTCGTCCGCGCGGACCGGACGACGGGATCGCCGCGCCGTCCCGGAACGCCGCGCTCAGCTTCCCCGGCAGCGGGGTCGCCACCACGTGCGTCCCCGGTGCCCGCGCGGCAGCCCAGGCGCGGGCGAGGTCCGCCGCCGAGAGGTCCTCCGGGCCGCCGAACTCCACGACGCCGCCGGCGGGCGGAGCCGCGCACAGATCGGTCACGTGGTCGGCCACCTCGCCGACGTCGACCGGCTGCACCCGCCAGCCCATGGGCACCGGCAGCACCGGCCCGCGGCGGGCGGTGTCGAGCAGGAAGTCGACGAACTCGTGGAACTGGGTGACCCGCAGCAGCGTGACGGGCAGCCCGGAGGCGAGCAGGACCTGCTCGGTGGCGTACTTGGCGTGGTAGTAGCCGTACGGGATGCGGTCCACCCCGACGATCGAGATGTAGACCAGGTGCTGCAGGCGGTCGCGGTCGACGGCCTCGACCAGGCGGCGGGTGCCCGCGACGTCCACCTCCCAGGGGTTGCCCTGCGGGTCGCTCGCGGCGTGCACGATCAGCTCGGCCCCGGCCAGGGCCGGACGCAGGTCGAGACCGGTGGCCAGGTCCCCCCGGACGCCACCGGGGCTGGTACCGCGCCGTGACATCTGCCGGACCGAATGACCGGCGGCCTGCAGGGGCTCGATCAGCCGCGAACCGAGCCGGCCGGTGCCACCGGTGACGAGTGCATCCATGCCGGCATTCTGGCGGTTCCGCGGCAGCGGGTCGTCGGGCTTCCCTATCTCACATGCGAGATACTGCCCCGGTGACGCTCACCGAACTTCCCGCGGACAGCGTGATGAGACGCATCGGCTCGCTCGTGCGCGACGCGCGCCGCCATCGCGGCCTCACCCAACAGCAGCTCGCCGACCGGCTCGGCACCAGCCAGAGCGCGGTCGCCCGGATCGAGCTGGGCGGGCAGAACCTCACCCTGGAACTGCTCGGCCGGCTCTCGACCGCGCTGGAGAGCGACCTCATCAAGGTGGGGCCGACCGGACCGACCCACCTGCGCGTCGAAGGCGGCCGCCCGTTGCGCGGCAGCGTCGTCGTCAAGTCGTCGAAGAACGCCGCCGTCGCCCTGCTGTGCGCCGCCCTGCTGAACCACGGGCGGACGACGCTGCGCAACGTGGCCCGGATCGTGGAGGTCGAGCGCATCCTCGACGTGCTGCGCTCGATCGGTGTCTCGGCGACCTGGGACGCCCTGGGCCACGACCTCACGATCGTCGTCCCGGAGGAACTGGACCTCGGCGGGATCGACGTCGACGCCGCCCGCCGGACCCGCAGCATCATCATGTTCCTCGGACCGCTGCTGCACCGGGCGCGGACCTTCCGGCTGCCCTATGCCGGTGGCTGCGATCTCGGCACCCGCACGGTGCAGCCGCACATGATCGCGCTGCGCCCCTTCGGCCTGGAGGTCGAGGCCCGGGCCGGGGAGTACCAGGCCACCGTGACGCACACCGGCGCCCCTGCCCGCGCGATCGTGCTGACAGAGCGGGGCGACACCGTGACCGAAAACGCGCTGCTCGCGGCGGCCCGCACCGACGGCACGACCACCATCCGCAACGCCAGCTCCAACTACATGGTCCAGGACCTCTGCCTGTACCTCCAACTGCTCGGCGTCGGCATCGAGGGCCTCGGGACGACGACCCTGGTCGTGCACGGGAAGCCGATGCTCGACGCCGACGTCGACTACACGATCAGCGAGGACCCGGTGGAGGCGATGAGCCTGCTCACCGCCGGCATCGTGACCGGGTCGGAGCTGACGGTGCAGCGGGCGCCGATCGACTTCCTGGAGATCGAGCTGGCCGTGCTGGCAGAGATGGGCCTGCGCTACGAGCTGTCGCCGGACTACCTCGCCGACAACGGGCACACCCGGCTGGCCGACATCACGATCTCGCCGTCGGTCCTGAAGGCGCCGATCGACAAGATCCACCCGATGCCGTTCCCGGGCCTGAACATCGACAACCTGCCGTTCTTCGCGGTCATCGCGGCGGAGGCCGAGGGCGCGACGATGATCCACGACTGGGTGTACGACAACCGGGCCATCCACCTGTCGGACCTGACCCGGCTCGGCGCCGACGTCCGGCTGCTCGACCCGCACCGTGTCCTGGTCAACGGGCCGACGCGCTGGTCGAGCGCCGAGGTCGTCTGCCCGCCCGCGCTGCGGCCGGCGGTCTGCATCCTGCTGGCGATGCTGGCGGCCAAGGGGACGTCGGTGCTGCGCAACGTCGACATCATCGCCCGCGGCTACGAGCACCTGTACGAGCGGCTGGTGGAGATGGGCGCCTCGATCGAGGTCTTCCACGACTGACCGGTGACCGCGGCGGCCCTCACGAGTGGCCCGATCGCGACGAGCGGAGTCCACTGGGATCAGCCGGCTGTTCCTCGGGACCGGGAGGCCGCCGTGACCAGGTCACCACTGCCCGGACTGCGTCGCCGAGCCGACGATGCCGGCGACCTGCGTGTCGCCATGCTCGCCCCGCCCTGGATCCCGGTGCCGCCGCCCGGGTATGGCGGGATCGAACTCGTCGTGTCCATCCTGTGCGACGCCCTGGTCCGCCGCGGTGTTCGCGTCACCCTGTTCGCAGCACCCGGGTCACGCTCCACCGCGACCGTGCACGAGGTGCTGCCCGAGACCCACCCCGGTGAGATCGAGCGGTGCCTGCACGAGGTCGACCACGTCGCGTGTGCCCTCGCCGCCATCGAGGAGGCAGCCGCGGACGGCGACGGCTACGACATCGTGCACGACCACTGCGGCTTCACGCTGGTCGCCATGGCTGATCGGGTCCAGGTCCCCGTCGTCCACACCCTGCACGGCGCGTTCACGCCGGAGACCTCCGGCTTCTACTCCCGGCACGGAACCAAGGCACATCTCGTCGCGATCAGCAGGGCCCAACTGACCTCCGCGCCTCCCGGGCTGCCCATCGCCGGACAGGTCCCCAACCCGATCGACCTGCAGGACCGGCCGATGTGCCGCCAGAAAGACGGCTACCTGCTGTGGATCGGGCGCCTGGTGGAGTCCAAGGGTCCGCACCGGGCCGTCGCGGCGGCACGCGCCGCGGGGGTACCGCTGATCCTCGCGGGCCCGGTGCAGCCCGGCAGCGAGGCGTTCTTCCGGGACGTCGTGGCACCCCTGCTCGACGGCGACTCCGTCCGCTACATCGGCGAGGTGGGCGGCGAGCGCAAGCGCCGTCTCTTCGCCCGCGCGAGCGCGCTGCTCATGCCGATCCGGTGGAACGAGCCGTTCGGCATGGTCATGGTCGAGGCGCTGGCCAGCGGCACACCGGTCATCGCCTTCCGCGAAGGGGCCGCGCCGGAGATCGTCCAGGACGGCGTCAACGGATTCCTCGTCGACGACGAGGAGGACATGGCCCGCGCCGTGCCGCGGATCGGCGAACTGGACCCGGCGGCGTGCCGGCGCTCGGCCTGCCGGTTCGCGGGCGACGCGGCCGCGGCCGGGTACGAGTCGATCTACCGGAAGGTGCTGTCGGTCAGCCGGTCCACCGGCATCCGGCGCCCCTTCCCCTTCCCGCGGCGACGGATCGTGCTCCCCGGCGACGCACTCGCCGACCGGGCACGCCGATGACCGCCGCCGTCCGTCGCCGGCCGCCACATCGGCACCCCGGAGAGCTCCGATGACCCAGGACCACGCCACTGCCCTCGCCGAGCCCGAGGAGGAGCCGGCCGTCGCGGCGGACTACTCCGTCACCCTCGTCGAGGGCTCCACCTTCGCCGTGTCGGGGCGGTCAGGGGACATGGACCCCGAGCACCCCGAGGGGCTGTTCTTCCACGACACCCGGATCCTCGCGACCTGGCGGCTGCGCCTGGCCGGCGGCCCCGTCCAGGTGCTCACCGTCGTCCCCCACGAACCGTTTCGGGCCACGTTCCTCGCCCGCGTCCCACCGCGGTCGGCGTCCACCGAACTGTTCGTGGAGCGCAGCCGCGCGGTGGGGAACGGCATGCGCGAGGACCTGCGCGTCCGCAACGTCGGCAACGCCCCGGTGACCACGACCCTCACCCTCGACGCGGGCAGCGACTTCGCCGACCTCTTCGCGGTCAAGGAGGGCCGGGCGCGCACGGACGTGCCCGTGACGGCCACGGCCCAGGGGGACGCCCTCCTTCTGTCGTCGGGGCCGGCGGACAACGGACGTGCGGTGCGCATCAGCGCAGCAGGCGCCACGGCCCGTGACGACCAGCTGGTCTTCGACCTCGTGCTCGCACCGCACAGCGACTGGCGGACCAGCGTCCTGGTCGTACCGCTCGTCGACGGCCTAGCGGTCGAGCCCACCTTTCCGCTCGGCCGGCCGGTCGAGGAGTCCCGCGCCGCCGAACGGTTCCGCCGCTGGCAGGAGCACAGCCCGTGGGCCCAGACCGATCGGGCCGACCTGCGGCACACCCTCCGCCGGAGCGTGGAGGACCTGGGCAGCCTGCGGCTGTTCGATCCGGCGCACCCCGACACCGTCGCGGTCGCCGCCGGCGCCCCGTGGTTCATGGCCCTGTTCGGCCGGGACTCCCTGCTGTCGTCCTACATGGCCCTCGCGCTGAACCCGGCGCTCGCCCTCGGCACCCTCCAGACGCTGGCGCGGGACCAGGGCACGAAAGTCGATCCGCGCACGGAGGAGCAACCGGGTCGGATCCTGCACGAGACCCGGCTGGGGGCCGACTTCCCGCTGTCCCACGGCGGAGGCCACGTGTACTACGGCACGGTCGACGCGACCCCGCTGTTCGTCGTCCTGCTCGGCGAGCTCCGCCGGTGGAGCATCGAGTCGGAGGCGGTGAGGGACCTGCTCCCGCACGCCGACCGCGCGCTGGAGTGGATCGTCGACCACGGCGACCGCGACGGCGACGGCTTCGTCGAGTACGCGCGCAGCACCGACGTCGGACTGACCAACCAGGGCTGGAAGGACTCCTGGGACGGCATCAACCGGGCCGACGGCAGCCTGCCCGCGGGTCCGATCGCCCTCTGCGAGGTGCAGGGCTACGTCTACGCCGCCTACGTCGCCAGGTCGCAGTTCGCCGCGGAGGCCGGGGACGAGGCGACCCGCCGACGGTGGGCCGACCGCGCCGATGCGTTGAAGACGGCGTTCAACGAACGGTTCTGGCTCCGCGACCGCGGCTGGTTCGCGATCGCGCTCGACGGGAACAAGCGACCGGTCGACGCGCTCGCCTCCAACATGGGCCACTGCCTGTGGTCCGGCATCGTCGACGACGACAAGGTCGCCGACGTCGCCGGCCACCTGATGTCGCGCGAGATGTTCACCGGATGGGGAGTGCGCACCCTGGCCACCTCCATGGGCGCCTACAACCCGATGAGCTACCACAACGGCTCGGTCTGGCCGCACGACAGCGTCCTGGTCGCCTCCGGGCTCATGCAGTACGGCTTCGTCGAGGAGGCACAGCGCATCGCCACCGGCCTGCTCGACGCCGCCACGGCGTTCGGCGGCCGGTTGCCGGAGCTCTTCTGCGGCTTCGACCGCGACGACTACCGCACGCCGGTGCCCTACCCGACGTCGTGCTCGCCCCAGGCCTGGGCCGCGGCCACGCCGATCCAGGCGATGCGCCTGCTGCTGCGGCTCGAGCCCCGCATCCCGCGGGACGAGGTCTGGTTCGCCCCCGCGTGGCCGGATCGCTACGGGGCGCTGACCATCCACGACCTGCCGCTGGGCAGCGGACGGGCCACCCTCTCGGCCGGCCCGGGCGGACCCGGCCTGACCGGACTGCCCGACGGCGTCACCTGGATCCGTGCCGCCCGCCCGCCGCTGGGCCCGGCCCGCAGCGACGGCTGACCCGTCGCCCCGCCCGCCCGACGGTCAGCGCTCCTGGTCGGTCGGGCGGACCAGCACCTCGTTGATCGCCACGTGCGGCGGCTGGCTGACGACGTAGGTGATCGCGCGGGCGATGTCCCCGGCCTGCAGCGGCGTCATGTTCGCCGCCATCTCCTTGGACGCCGCCTTGGCGGCCGGCTGGGTGATGTGGTCGGTGAGCTCCGTGGCGACCGCGCCGGGCTCCACCAGCGAGATGCGGACGCCGCGGCCGGTGACCTCCTGCCGCAGCGACTCGCTGAAGGCGTTCACCGCCCACTTGCTGGCGTTGTAGACCCCGGCGCCCTTGCGCGCCGTGCGACCCGCGACGCTGGAGATGTTCACGACGTCCCCGGAGCCCTGCTCGACCATCCCCTCGATCGCGGCGTGGGTCATGTACATCAGGCCGAGGACGTTGGTGTGCAGCATCCGCCGCCAGTCCTCGGGGTCGGCCCCCACGATCGTGCCCAGCAGCATCACGCCGGCGTTGTTGACCAGGACGTCAAGGCCACCGAGCTCGTCGCGGGTCCGGCGGACGGCGTCGGCGCAGGCCTGCTCGTCGGTGACGTCGAGCGCCAGCTGGAGCACCCGGGAGCCGCCGTCGGTGAGCGTGGCCGCCAGCGCGTCCAGGCGTTCGGTGCGCCGGGCCCCGATGGCGACCGCGGCGCCCGCCTCGGCGAGGGCGATCGCCGTCGCCGCACCGATGCCCGACGACGCCCCGGTGACGAGGGCGACCTTCCCTGCCAGGGGCCCAGCTGCTGTGGTCATCGATCCCTCCCCGCGCCGCCCGCGCAGCGTCGGGCCGAACGTAGCGCCCGCCCTGGAGGGCGGCCGGGTGGGGATCAGCCCCTCAGGACATGGCCGGACGTGCCGCGCTCTCGGACGTCGCCGCGCGGGGACTGGGCACGGCGCCGGCGGCCGGCGGCATCGGGATGACGCCGATCTGGGTCAGCATCGGGAACATCCCCTGCTCGGCCCAGTGCTCCACGGCCTTGCCGTCGCGGAACCGGCCGATGTTGGCGCTCACCGTCCGGAAGCCGCGGCCGGTCGCCGGGAAGCCCAGCCCGTCGCCGGTGTGCGTGCCCGTCGTCCGCACCAGCCAGGCGCACAGATCGCCGTCGACGACGACCGTGTCGATGTCGCAGTGCACGTCCGGCACCGCGCCGCGCCACATCGCCACCAGCTGCTTGAACGCCTCGCGCCCGGCCATGTCACCCATCGGGCCGTGGTCGACGTAGTCCTCGGCGAAGAGCTCGTCCGCCACCTCCAGCCGGCCCTCGTTGATGATCTCGTCGAACATCCGCCGGAGGGTGCCCTCGACGTCGACGCCGCTCCCGAGCGCCCGCACGATCGTCGCCGTGTCGAACACCTCCGTGAACGATGTGGCCTTGCCGTCCCGGAGCGTCCAGAGGTGCATCCACGGCACGTCGAAGGTGTTGCCCGAGATCGTCCGGCCGCGGTGCCGCCCCTGGACGACGACGGTGTCGCCGCCGTCGACGTACCGCTCGGGCTCCACGCTCAGCTCGGCGTACATCTGGGGCAGCTTCGAGAAGAACTCGCCCGCGCCGCCGGGGCCCCGGTAGACGCCGCCGGCCGGCACGCTGTCGAGCGTCGACCAGACGAGGTCGTCGGCGAACAGTGCGAGGACCGAGGGGATGTCCCCGGTCGCGAACGCGGCGTACCCGGCCCGGATCAGGTCGACGTTGCTCGTGGCTGCCACGTTCGGGACGTCGGTGGCGGCGACGATGCCGGCCCGCGGCGTGAAGACCTCGTGCGCCGGGTGGAACGTCACCTCGGGCGGGACGTCCAGGCCGAGGGAGGTCATCGCCGGGGTGAGCCGCTGCTCGCCGAAGGCGCCGAACGCCTGCTCGCTCTCCCAGGCGTCCAGGTTGTGGCAGTCCTCCCCCTCCCACCAGGTCAGGTGGGCGAGGCCCCCGTCCGGTATCCGCTCCAGCCATCCGGTGCGCGCCCGGACGGCGTCGTACTGCTCCCTGGTGACCCCACGCAGTGTGACCTCGGCGATGACGGCCATGTCTCCTCCTCGTGTATCGATCCCTGCTGTCCGGTCCCCCGTCGACGTCCTGTGCGCCGCGGCGACCGTTCCCGGATCACCGAGAACCGGGTGATCCGCTCGGACGCCCGGCGACGCAGAAGAGGCGTGCAGGCAACCGGCGCCCAGGTGCTGCGACGCGCCGTCGCGGGAGCGACGCGGCGGCCGACCCGGTTCTGCCGCGGGAGGCGCGGCGGTACCGTCCGCGCCGTGGGGTCCGCCGACTCCCTCCTCGCCGCCCGTCTGGCGGCCGGTGACGACCGCGCCCTCGCCGAGGCGTTCGACGAGTTCGCGCCGGCCGTCCATGCCGCCGCGCGGGAGATCCTGGGCGACGGCGTGGCGGCCCAGGACGTCGTCCAGGACGTGTTCGTCGACCTCTGGATCCATCCCCAGCGCTACGACGAGACCCTCGCCGGCCTGCGGACCTACCTGAACCTCTGCGCCCGGCACCGCGCGCTCGACGTCGTCCGCAGCGAGCTCCGCCGCGCCGGACGGGAGGCGCGCTCCAGCCGGATGCTGCCGCCGCCGCGGCAGCCGACCCCCGGCGAGGAGGTCGCCGAGGCCGCCACCGCCTCCGCCGTCCGGGCCGCGGTGCGCGGGCTGCCACCCGATCAGCGCCAGGTGGTGGAGCTCGCCTACTTCGGCGGCCTGAGCTACCGCGACGTCGCGCTGCGGGTCGGCATCGCGGAGGGGACGGCGAAGTCGCGGGTGCGCCTGGCGCTGGCGAAGCTGGAGGCCGTGCTGGACCACGAGCTGCTGGAGCCGTCGTGACCGCGTCCACGAAAGAGGTCCGCAACCGGGTGCTGGCAGCGGCCCGCCAGGCACGCGCTCCCGGTCGCGCCCTGCCCAATCTCCCGGACATCACGCCCGTGGAGGCGTTCGGTCGGGCCGCGGCCGCCTTCTCCGCCGTGCTGACCGGCCTCCCGGCCGACCGGTGGCGGACGCCGGTGCTGCGCGGCCTCGACGTGCAGGGGCTGGTCGGGCACCTCACCGGTGTGGAGGAGGACCTGCGACGCGCGCTGGCGGGCGACTCCGGGGTCGCGGCCGCCGACCACGTCGTCTCCACCCAGCCGACGGCGGAACGGCAGGCCGGACGACCGCCGGAGGACACCCGCGACGAGTGGCACGCCGCGGTCGCCGCGACCCTCACCGCGCTCGACGGCGCCGGCCTCGACGCCGTCGTCCTCCTGCACGGGATGCGACTGACGCTGCGCTGCCTGCTCGTGGTCCGAGCGTTCGAGCTCTGGACCCACGAGAACGACATCCGGCGGGCAGCCGGCCTGCCCGCGAGCGAGCCCGATGCCGCCGTCCTGCGGCTCATGACGGACCTCGCGGCCCGGCTGCTGCCCCACGGGGTCGCTCAGGTGGCGGCCGGAACGCCGCTCGACGTGCACCTGGTGCTGACCGGGGCCGGTGGCGGAACCTGGGACGTCGTCGTGGGCGAACGTTCCGGCGCAGGAGAAGTGCCGGAGGTGTGCATCGTCGCCGACGCGGGGCGCTTCTGCCGCCTGGTCGCCGACCGGATCACCCCCCGTGAACTGGGCGCGCACCTGACCGGCGCGGTCGACCGGGCGGACGTCGTCCTCGCCGGAGCGGCGGCCCTGGCGCTCGACTGAGAAAGGACCCCGTCCCTCTCGGGACGGGCCGTCAGGGGAGGGACACCCCGAAGCCCCGCACGGCCAGCCGCAGCAGCACCGGGCCGGGCCGCAGCAGATCCCGCACCCGCGCGGCGCTCGCGGCCTCCAGCTCCGCCAGCCGCTGGCCGTACGCGTCCGGGCCGCCCAGCCGCGCCGCGTGCAGGGCCCGGGTATTGGCCCAGACCTTGCGCCGCGACTCCCGCAGGAACAGCCGGCTGGCGAACCGGTTCGCCGGCGCCAGCACCCGGTCGAGCGGGGTGCGGCGCCCCCCGACGAGTTCGAGCGCGAGATCCTCCTCGGCCACCCGCGCGGCCAGGACGGCGTCGATCCGCTCGTGGTCGCGGCGCCGGAGGGCCAGCAGGGCACGGTCGGCGAAGGCCTCCGGCGCGATCACGGCGATCAGCGACTGCGGCAGGTCGAAGTTGATGTGCGCGTTCATGCCGAGCAGCACGTGCGCCTCGGGAGGCAGCCCCGGCGTCGCGCCGAAGGCGAGCCGCCAGGGCGCGGACGGCGCCGCCGGGTCGACCCGGTGGGCGTCGAGGGCGTCGAGGTAGAGCGCGGCGAAGTCGACGTCCCAGCGCGCGACCCAGTTCCCGTCCTCGAACGTCCCGGAGTCCAGGGCGGCCGCGACCGCCCGGGTGGTGCGCAGGTATGTGCCGAGGAAGAACCGGGCGGGGTCGCCGTCGTCCTCCAGGCGGGCCAGCAGGTCCGTCATCCGCACGATCAGTGCGGCGACCCCGGCGTGCACGGTTAGAGCAGCGCGTCGAAGCCGTCGTCCGGCGTCGTCGTGTAGCCGGCCTCGACCGGCGGCCGGTGTGGCTGGTCCAGCCCGCGCATCCGCGCCGCATGCAGCGCGAGCAGCAGGTTCAGTCGCAGCGTCGGATCGGTGGTGAAGGGCCCGAGCATCCGCTCCAGCTTGCCGATCCGATAGCGCATCGTGTTGTAGTGGAAGTGCAGGCGCCGGGCCGACTCCGCGACGTTGAGGTTGGTCTCGAGCAGGACCCGCAGCGTCTCGCGCAGGTCGGCGGAGTCGGCGTCGGCCGCATCGGCCAGCGGACCGAGCACCTCGTCGACGTAGGTGCGCAGTTCGGTGCTGTCGGGGATCAGCGAGAGCAGGCGGAAGACCCCCAGCTGGTCGAAGTGGGTCACCGAGGCGCCGTGGATCTCCTGGCCGACGCCGAGCGCCCGCTGGGCCTGCCGGTGTGCCTCCTGCAACGCCGACAGCGACTCCGCGGGCCGCCCGATGCCGGTGCCGAGAACGCGGCCCACGCGCCGCAGCCGGCCGTTGACGCGGGAGGTCACCGCCGCGACCAGGCCGGAGAGCTCCTCGGGGGTGCGGCCGTCCAGCGGCAGCAGGGTGACGATCTCGGTGGCGAGACCCGCGACCGCCGCGCCGGCGACCTCGGGTTCCAGCGCGGCCCGCCAGCCGTCGGCCAGGCGGTCGAGCACGTCGAGCGCCTTGGTCGGGTCGGCCTGGGCGTCGGCGACGGTCTCGGTCGCGGTGACCAGGACGGCGACCGGTCCGTCCAGGCGCCAGCCGAAGGACCGCGTGTAGGCCAGGGTGCGCTCGGTGTGGCCCACCGAACCACCCACCAGCCGCCGGACCAGGTCGCCCTGGAACCGCAGCTCGACCGAGTGCACGGCCTGTAGGCGGATGACCGACAGGGCCGCGATGACCGCGGCCCGCTCCAGGACGCCCCCCGCTCCGAGCATCATCGCGCCGTGACGGTGCACGGCCACGAGCCAGCCGTGCCGCTGGTCGCCGGCCATGATGGGGGCGACCGCGTACTCCCCCACCCCACCGGGGAGCTCGTGGTGACCGGGCACCAGCAGGATGCCGTCGGCCGGGGACAGGTCGGCGTCGGCGAGGACGTCGGCCGGCGTGACCACGGTCTGGTCCGCACGCACGCCGGAGAGCCGGCGGGACGGGGTCAGCTCGGCGAGCGCGTCGTCGGCCGCGGCGTCGAGCAGCCACAGCCAGTCGCTGATCTCCTCGACGTCGTCGCGAGGGCCGGCGCTCGTCACGACCTCGCGGTCGGGGCCGAGGCCCAGCACGGCCGTGCCTTCCAGCATCACGGCCAGCCGCTGGGCGACCTCGGGCAGGCCGCCCCCGGTGAGCGCCACCCCGATGAACTCGTCGTCCATGCGGGAGGACAACGCCAGGGCCTGGCCCTGCTTGGTCACGACGGTGCCGAGGACCTCCGAGACCACCTCGTCCATGCGCACGTGCGGGGGCAGCGCCAGGACGGGCAGACCGCGGCGTTCGGCCTCGGCGAGCACCTCCGCCGGCACCGGGGCCGGCCCCTCGGTGCGGCGGAAGGCGAGGGCCGAGGTGCCCATCGAGTCCAGCCGCTCGACGAGGGCGCGGCAGTTCGCCGGGTCGGCCGGGGGCAGCCGGGCACCGAGGACGACGAGGACGTCGGGGCCGGCCGCGGCGAGCGGGTCGGCCGGGTCGTCGACGACCATGTGGCGGACGACGCGGCCGAGGCCGGAGGCGCCGGCGGCCACGGTGGTGCCGCGCAGTCCGGGGAGCTCGAGGGCCTCCTCGACCGTCAGGCCCATCCGCTCCTGCCAACTGGTCCGGGCGTCGCGGGTGGTCTCGGTTCGCGACTCGTCGACAGCCCAGTTACGCCGGAACGGAACCGATCCGTTACGTTGTGTCGAGGCCGTCTGCGAGGTCTCACTCTGGGTCACGCCGCATCCCCCTCGTAGTCACCGTCCAGGTTGCCACATCCCGACTGGCTGTCAGTAGTCCCCGGACGGCGACCCTCATTCTTGGCGACTTCCGCCATGAGAGGGCCCGCGACGCGCCGCATAGGTTCGAACCCCGGTCCACTCCGCTCGCTGGATGGTAGGCCGTCGCTCCCAGTGGGCGACCACCTCCCCCCACAGGCGGAGTGGAGCGGAACCGGGCGGGGGGCGGGGGCCTCCCGTCGTCCCTCCGCCGAAGGGCCGCGCATGCGCACGATCGATGACCTCAATGGCCCGGGAACCCACCTGCCGGCAGACGCGGTGCGCCGCGGCCGCGCCGCGCAGGCCGGCGTTCCCACGATTCCTCTACCGCGCGCCTCCGCGCAGGCCGCGGCGCGGACGGCCCGTCCGGCCCGCTCCGCGACCGCCGTTCCCGCCTCCGCCAGCACCGGCGTGGCCGAACTCCTGCGCGGCCCGATCCGTCAGGCCCGCGTCCTGATGTCCGTTCCGGCCGCCGTCTACCTGCAGGTGGCCACCGAGCGCGGCACCGACGTCGTCGGCGTCCTCACCAGTGACGCCGCCCGGCTTCCCCTGGGCTGTGTGCTCTTCCGCCCGAGCAACGGGCGCCCGCTGGTCGCGCTGCCCGCCGGTGCACCGGCACTGGTCGGCGGCGGCCGCATCGTCGTCGGCGATCTCGCGGTCAGCGCCGCCGCCTGGTGGAATCCCCGGCCCAGGCTGCCGAGTCTGCGTCCGGCCCTGCTGCCCGAGGGCGTGCGTCAGCTGCGCAACGCCCTGTACGGCGAGGGTGTGCCGCACAGCGCGTTCACCCTGCCCGGCCTGCCGACCGGTCCCGGCGGACCGCTCGCCGCTCTGCGCGGGGCGGTACGCCGAGCCGACCTCGACGCGGCGCTCCGCACGGCGACCCGGCTGATCGGCCTCGGACCCGGCCTCACGCCGGCCGGCGACGACGTCATGGCGGGCACCATCGCCGGCCTGGTCCTGCTGGGGCACCCGTCCGCGGAGCGGTTCGCCGCCGCGGTCTACGCCCTGGCGGCCGGCCGGACGACGGAGCTGTCCCGGGCGCTGCTCCGGCACGCCGCCTGCGGGCGGGTCAGCGGCGAGTACGCGGCGGTGCTGCACGGCCTCGTCGGCGAGCGCCCGCTGGCTCCGGCGGTCGCGCAGCTGCTGGCCACCGGCTCGACTAGCGGCCGCGCGATGGCGCTGGGTCTCTGCACCGCGATCGACCTGGTCGATCGCACAACGCGCGAACACTGACAAGAAGGACCCCCGTCCCACTCACCGCTCGCAAGCTCGCGGACGGGGGCCTTTTCAGATCCGGGACGCGTGGATGCTCGTGACCAGGATGGCGCGGGCTCCGAGCTCCCAGAGCTCGTCCATCAGGCGGTTGGTGTCGGTCTGCCGGACCATCGCGCGTACGGCCGACCAGCCCGGCGTCTGCAGCGGGCTCACCGTCGGCCCCTCCAGACCGGGGGTCACCGCCGTCGCCTTCTCCAGCAGCTCGTTCGGGCAGTCGTAGTCGAGCAGCACGTACTGGCGGGCAACCATCACGCCGCGCAGCCGCCGGCGCAGCTGAGCCACGGCGGGAATCTCCTCGGCCCCCTCGCGACGCACCAGGATCGCCTCGCTGGTGAGCACCGGGTCGCCGATGATGTGCAGCCCCGCCGCGCGGAGCGTCGTCCCGGTCTCGACGACGTCGCACACGGCGTCGGCGACACCGAGCCGGCAGGCGGTCTCCACGGCGCCGTCGAGCTTGACCACGCCGGCCTCGAGGCCGTGCTCGTCGAGGAATCCCTGCAGCAGCACCGGGTAGGCGGTGGCGATCCGCTTGCCGGCCAGCTGCTCGATCCGCTCGATGCCCGACTCGATCGGCGAGGCGAACCGGAACGACGAGTGCCCGAAGCCCAGCGGCATCAGCTCGGCGGCCGCGCTCTGCTCACCGTTGACCGGCGCCGTCTCCAGCAGCATGTCGCGGCCGGTGATGCCGACGTCCAGCGTGCCGGCGGCGACGTAAACGGCGATGTCGCGTGGGCGCAGGTAGAAGAACTCGGTGTCGTTGTCGGGGTCGTAGACCGCGAGGTCCTTGGTGCTGCGGCGCTGGCGGTAACCACTCTCGGCGAGCATCTCGGCCGCGGGCTCGCTCAGGACGCCCTTGTTGGGCACGGCGATGCGCAGCACGGAAGAAACTCCTGTCAGTGGGGCGGAATCACAGGTGAGCGTAGACGTCGTCCAGCGTCAGACCCCGGGTCAGCATGAGCACCTGCACCCGATAGAGGAGTTGGCTGATCTCCTCCGCCGTCCGCTCGTTCGTCTCGTGCTCGGCGGCCATCCAGGCCTCCGACGCCTCCTCGACCACCTTCTTGCCCGCCGCGTGCACGCCGTCGCGCACCGCCTGCACGCTGCCCGAACTCGGGTCGGCGGCCTCGACCTTCGCCGAGAGCTCCGCGAACAGTTCGTCGAACGTCTTCACCGGGCACCGTCCCGGAGCACGCCGGTCGGGGAGGCTGCGAAGCCGGTGGCCCGCTGCGGCGTGCGCAGTCCGCGCAGCGTCAGTGCGGTGGCGAGCGCGGCGATGGTGGCCTCCCAGCCCTTGTCCTCGGCCGAATCGGGCAGCCCGGCCCGGTCGCGGGCCTGCTGCTCGGTGTCGCACGTCAGGACGCCGTTGCCGACCGGCTTGCCGGCGTCGAGGGCGACCCGGGTGAGCCCCGCGGTGACGGCGTCGCAGACGTACTCGAAGTGCGGGGTGCCGCCGCGGATGACCACGCCGAGCGCGACGACGGCGTCGTGCCGCTCGGTCAGGGCCTGGGCGACGACCGGCAGCTCGACGGCGCCCGGCGCCCGGACCACCGTCGGGTTGCCGATGCCGCTCTCCCGCGCCGCGTCGACCGCCCGCGCCAGGAGCTGGTCGGTGATCTCGGCGTGCCAGGTCGTGGCGACGATGCCGAGGCTCAACCCGGACGCGTCGACCGCCTCGACGACCGGAGCTCCGCTCCCACTCACGAGGGCTGCTCGTCGACGTGCAGCGGCATACCGGCAGGGACGTCCTCCGGGCCCGACTCGGTCTCCGGCTCGATGATGTCCAGCAGGTGCCCCATCCGGTCGCGCTTGGTCCGCAGGTAGTTCAGGTTCTCGGCCGTCACGTGGCTCGGCAGCGGCACCCGGCCGGTGACGCTGAGCCCGTAGCCCTCGAGCCCGGCCCGCTTGGCGGGGTTGTTGGTGAGCAGCCGCATCGTGTGCACGCCCAGGTCGACGAGGATCTGCGCCCCGGTCCCGTAGTCGCGGGCGTCGGCGGGCAGGCCGAGGTCGAGGTTGGCGTCGACGGTGTCGACTCCGGCGTCCTGGAGCTGGTAGGCCTGCAGCTTGTGCAGCAGGCCGATGCCCCGGCCCTCGTGTCCGCGGATGTAGAGCACGATGCCGCGCCCCTCCTGCGCGACCGCGGCGAGCGCAGCCGTCAACTGCGGCCCGCAGTCACAGCGCAGCGAGCCGAAGACGTCGCCGGTGAGGCACTCGGAGTGCACGCGGACGAGGACGTCCTCACCGTCGCCGATGTCGCCGTAGACGAACGCCACGTGCTCCCGGTTGTCGTAGGAGCTGCGGTAGCCCACCGCGGTGAACGTGCCCGCGGCCAGCGGCACGAGCGCCTCGGCCTCGCGCTCGACCAGCTTGTCGAAGCGCTTGCGGTAGGCGATCAGGTCGGCGATCGAGATCATGCAGAGGTCGTGCTCGTCGGCGAACACCCGCAGCTCCTCGCCGCGGGCCATGCCGGTCGGGTCCTTCTCGCTGACGACCTCGCAGAGGGTGCCCGAGGGCCGCAGCCCGGCCAGCACCGCGAGGTCGACGGCGGCCTCGGTGTGCCCGGGCCGGCGCAGTACGCCGCCGTCCTTGGCCCGCAGCGGCACGATGTGTCCGGGACGGGCCAGGTCCGCCGAGGTCGTGTCGGCGTCGGCCAGCAACCGGATGGTGTGCGCCCGGTCGGCGGCCGAGATGCCCGTCGTGACGCCTTCCCGGGCATCCACGGTGACGGTGTAGGCGGTGCCGCGGCGGTCCTGGTTGACCCGGAACATCGGGGGCAGGTCGAGGCGGTCGGCGTCGGACTCGGTGACCGCCACGCAGATGTAGCCGGAGGTGTACCGGACCATGAACGCCACCAGCTCGGGCGTGGCGAGCTCGGACGCGAAGATCAGGTCGCCCTCGTTCTCGCGGTCCTCGTCGTCGATGACGACGACCGGGCGGCCGTCCTTGATCGCGGCGATGGCGGTCTCGATGGTGTCGAGCCGCGCCAGGGGTGAACTCATGACCGGGCCCCCAGCAGTCGCTCCACGTACTTCGCGATCACGTCGACCTCCAGGTTGACGGGCTCCCCCGGGGCGCGCGAACCGAGGGTGGTGTCGCGGAGGGTGGTGGGGATGAGGCTGACCTCGAACCAGGGCCCGGGATCAGCCGCGGCACTGACGGCGCTGACGGTGAGGGAGACGCCGTCGACGGCGATCGACCCCTTCTCGACGACGTAGCGGGCCAGGTCGGCCGGCAGGGAGATCCGCACGACCTCCCAGTGCTCGCCGGGCACGCGGCCGACGATCGTGCCCATGCCGTCGACGTGACCCTGCATCAGGTGGCCGCCCAGCCGCGTGTGCGGCGTGACCGCGCGCTCCAGGTTGACCTGCGCGCCGGTGGTCACCGAGCCCAGGCTGCTGCGGCTCAGCGTCTCGGCCATGACATCGGTGCTCCAGACGCCGTCCGTCACGTCGGTGACGGTGAGGCAGACCCCGTTGACGGCGATCGAGTCGCCCAGGGCGACGTCCTGGAGCACCCGGTCGGCGCGGATCCGCAGCACGGCGGCGTCGGACTGGTCCTCGCGGACGACGAGGGTGCCCACCTCTTCGACGATCCCGGTGAACACCTCAGCTCCTCTCGTCCGCGGCCTGCTGCCCACCAGTGTGCCGGTTGGGGCGCAGCCGGATCGCCACGTCCCCGCCCAGGAGGGTGACGTCGGCGACCGAAAGCTCCAGCGCCTGGTCGATTCCGTGAATTCCCAGGTCGCTGACCAGGGAGGGGCCTGCGCCGAGCAGCTTGGGTGCGAGATGGATCACGATCTCGTCGACGAGACCCGACCGGAGGAACGCGGCGGCCAGCGTGGGGCCTCCCTCGAGCAGGACCCGGCGGACGTCGCGGTGGAAGAGCTCGGCGAGCAGGGCTGCGGGATCGCCCGCCGAGCTCACGAGGGTGGGTGCCGCGTCGTCGTGCACGCGCGCGCTCGCCGGCACCCGGCCGCTGCGGTCGACGACCACCCTCAGGGGCTGCCGCTCGACGTTCCGCCCCTGCTCGTCGCGGACGGTGAGCTGCGGGTCGTCGGCCAGCGCCGTCCCGGACCCGACGACGACCGCGTCGCAGGTCGCCCGCAGCCGGTGGACGGCGGCCCGCGCCTCGGGACCGGTGATCCACCGGCTCGACCCGTCGGCCGCGGCGACCCGCCCGTCGAGGGACGCGCCGACCTTCCAGATCACGTACGGGCGCTGCTCGCGGACGCCGGTCAGCCAGGACGCCAGGGCGCCTGCCTCGGCCTCGGCCTGCTCCACCCCCAGCTCGACGTCCACCCCGGCCGCGCGGAGCCGCTCCGCTCCGCCACCGGCCAGCTGGGTGGGCTCGGGGACGGCGACGACGACCCGTGCGATCCCGGCCGCGATCAGGGCGTCGGCGCACGGGCCGGTGCGGCCGGTGTGCGCGCAGGGTTCGAGGGTGACGACGGCGGTGCCCCCACGGGCGCGGTCGCCCGCCTGGGCCAGCGCGGCCACCTCGGCGTGCGGCCCCCCGGGCGGCGCCGTGGCCCCCTCCCCGACCGGCGTGCCGGCGGCATCGAGGATCACCGCTCCCACGGCGGGGTTCGGGCTCGTCGTTCCGAGGACCGACTCCCCGAGCTCGCGCGCCCGGGCCATCCCCCGGATGTCGGCGTCGCTCATCCGCGCATCGCGGCGGCGGCCTGCGCGCGCAGGCCGGCGATCGCCTTCGCCGGGTCGTCGGCCCCGTAGACGGCGGAGCCGGCCACGAACATGTCGACGCCGGCCTCGGCAGCCTGCTCGATGGTGTCGGCATTGATGCCGCCGTCGATCTCGACGATCAGCGTGAGATCCCCGGCGTCGACGAGGCGGCGGGCGGCGCGGACCTTGGTCAGCACATCGGCGATGAACGACTGCCCGCCGAAGCCGGGCTCGACGCTCATGACCAGAAGCGTGTCGAAGTCGTGCAGCACGTCGAGGTGGTCGTCGAGGGGGGTCCCCGGCTTGATCGCGAGTCCGGCCAGCGCGCCGGCGGCCCGGATGTCCCGGGCCACGGCCCGGGGGTCCGCGCAGGCCTCGGCGTGGACGGTCACGTTGCGCGCGCCGGCCTCGGCGTAGCCCGGCGCCCACCGCTCGGGGTTCTCGATCATGAGGTGCGCGTCGAGGGGGATCGGGCTGACCGCCAGCACCGCCTCCATGACCGGCAGGCCGAAGGTCAGGTTCGGCACGAAGTGGGCGTCCATGACGTCGAAATGCAGCCAGTCGGCGTCGGCGACCCGCTTCGACTCCTCGGCCAGCCGGGCGAAGTCCGCCGACAGCAGGCTCGGCGCGATCTTCGGTTCCCGGGACACGTTCGCCGAGTCTAGGTGGCGAACGTCCGCGGCCATGAATCCGCGGGTGCGAAAGCCGTGCTCAGCGGGTGCGCCGCAGCAGTGCCATGAACATGGCGTCGGTGCCGTGCCGGTGCGGCCACAGCTGCCCGTACTCCCCCCGCGTCATGTCCGGCACGTCCGGGAACAGCGGCGCCACGGGGATCACCTCGACGTCGTCCCGGGTCGCCGCGGCGTCGACGACGGCCACCGTCTCCGCCGTGTGCGGTGAGCAGGTCACGTAGGCGACGACGCCGCCCACCCGCACCGACGACAGCGCGCTCCCCAGCAGCGCCGTCTGCAGCTCGACCAGCGGCGGGACGTCGTCCGCCGTGCGTCGCCAGCGCACCTCCGGACGGCGGCGCAGCGCGCCCAGCCCGGTACACGGTGCGTCCAGCAGCACGCGGTCGAAGGAACCGGGCTCCCACGGTGGCTGCGTCCCGTCGGCGGTGAGCACCTCGACGTCGGGCTCGCCGGTCAGCGCCTTGGCCACCAGCTCGGCGCGGTGTGGCGCCCGGTCGGCGGCGGTGATCCGGACCCCGTCCGGGCGCACCGCGGCCAGCAACCGGGTCTTTCCCCCGGGCCCGGCGCACATGTCCAGCCAGGCGGCGTCCGAGCCCTCCAGCGGGGCGCGGGCGAGCAGCAGCGCCGCGAGCTGGCTGCCCTCGTCCTGCACCGCAGCGGCACCGGACCGCACCGACGGCAGCCGGCCCGGGTCGCCGCCGCGCAGCCGGACGGCGAACGGCGACCACGGCCCCGGCTCGCCACCGGACTCCTCGACCAGTGCCTCGCGCGCGATCCGACGGGCGACCAGGTGCACCTCGGGCGCGACGTCATCGGCCAGCAGCGCCGCCTCGAGCTCCTCGTTCCCGCCCAGCGCCTCGCGCCACGCGTCGACGATCCAGCGCGGGTGGTCCGTCGCCAGCGCGAGCCGCTCCTCCGCGTCGCCGTCCAGGGCCTCGAGCCATCGTGCCCGGTCACCGCCGGCGGCCACCTTGCGGAGCACGGCGTTGACCAGCCCGGACGCCCCGGTGCCCACGATCCCGCGCGTGAGGTCCACGGAGGTGTCGACCGCCGCGTGCGAGGGCACCCGCAGGTCGATCAGCTGATACGCGCCCAGTCGCAGCAGGTCGAGCACCCGTGGGTCGAGCTCGGCCAGCGGCCGGGAGACGAGCCCGGTGAGCACCGCGTCCAGGGTGCCCTGCGCCCGCAGCGTGCCGTAGGCCAGCTGGGTGGCGAACGCGGCATCCCGCTCGTCGAGCTCGGGCCGCTCGCGCAGCAGTTGCGGCAGCAGCAGGTTGGCGTAGGCGGCTCGGGAGGAGACGCCGTCCAGCACGTCGTAGGCGGTCAGCCGCGCGCCGTCGAGCCGCGGGCGCCGGGTCGCCGGGTGCCGCCGTCCCTTCCCCGGACCGCGACGCTGGGGGCCGGTCACTCGCCCATCCGCTCGCCGAGCTGGATCCGGGCGCCGCGCGCCCAGTCGGCGGCGGGGAACATCCGCTTGCCGGCCGGCTGCACGTCACCCAGTCGCACGGCGCCACGCCCGGTGCCGACGAGCACGCCCTCGGGACCCACCTCCAGCTCACCGGGGGCGACGAGGTCGACCTCCGGCAGCGGCTGCACCGGACCGAGCCGCAGCCGCTCCCCCCGCCACGTCGTCCAGGCGCCCGGTGCGGGGGTGACCCCGCGGACGCGCCGATCGATGACGTAGGCGGGCCACGACCAGTCGACACGCGCGTCGGCGGGCTCGACCTTCGGCGCCAGGCTGATGCCCTCGGCGGGCTGGGGTTCGGCCACGAGCGTGCCGGCGGCGATGCCGTCGAGGGTGGCGACCAGGAGGGCGGCACCGCTGACGGCGAGCCGGCCGAGCAGGTCGCCGGCGGTGTCGCGGGGACCGATCGCGTCGGTGACCGTGCCGAACACCGGCCCGGTGTCGAGCCCGGCCTCCAGCAGGAACGTCGAGGCGCCGGTGATCTCGTCGCCGGCCATGATCGCGTGCTGCACCGGCGCCGCGCCCCGCCAGGCGGGCAGCAGCGAGAAGTGCAGGTTGACCCAGCCGTGGCGCGGCAGATCGAGGGCCGCCTGCGGCACAAGGGCGCCGTACGCGACGACGGGGGCGCAGTCGACGGCCAGCCCGGCCAACTGCTCGAGGAACTGCGGCTCGCGCGGCGAGCGCGGCTGGAGCACCGGGATCCCCGCCGCGGCGGCCCGCTCCGCCACCGGCGACCGGCTCTCCTTGCGACCGCGGCCGGAGCGCGCATCCGGACGGGTCAGGACGGCGACGACCTCGTGGCCGGAGGCGAGCAGGGCCTCGAGCGACGGGACGGCGGGCGCCGGCGTACCGGCGAACAGGAGCCTCAGTGGGGACTCACTTTCACGACCGGTTCCGGCGCGGGCAGGTAGGCGCCGACCCCCGCCCACTCTGCCGCCTCGAGTTCGGCGAACGCCGCCGCGCGGGCTCCGGGATCGAGGCGGTCGACGAACAGGACGCCGTCCAGGTGGTCGGTCTCGTGCTGGATCGCGCGGGCGAGCAGCTCGGAGCCCTCGATGCGCACCGGGTCACCGTGCATGTTCCAGCCGGACGCGACCACGTGCAGGTGGTGGCGGCAGTCCCAGCGGAAGCCCGGGATCGAGAGGCAGCCTTCCGGCGCCTCCTCGGTCTCCTCGCCCACCGGGGCGACGTCCGGATTGATCAGATGCCCGACCGAGCCGTCGACGTACCAGGTGAAGACCCGCAGTCCGACGCCGAGCTGCGGGGCGGCCAGCCCGGCACCGCCGGCGGCGAACATGGTCTCGGTGAGGTCGGCGACCAGGCCGCGCAGCTCTGCGTCGAAGTCCACGACGGGGGCGGCCGGCGTGCGCAGCACCGGGTCGCCGAACAGCCGGATGGGGGTGACGCTCACCCGACGATCGTAATGGCCCCTGTGCAGGGTCCCGCCGCGAGCTTGTGAGCGGTGGGGGGCACAGGGGTCCTTTCTCGAGGAGCAGTTCGATCTCCGTGCAGCCGAGGATCACGCCCTCGGCCCCGCGCGCGACCAGCCGCTCGACGACCTGCCGGTAGGTCTTCCGGGACTCCTCGCGGACGATCCCGAGGCACAGCTCCTCGTAGATGATCCGGTGCACCTCGGCGCGGTCGTCCGCCTCGGGCACGAACACGTCCAGCCCGTGCGCGCGGAGTCGCTCGGGCAGGAAGTCCTGGTCCATCGTGAAGCCGGTGGCCAGCAGCCCGACGCGCCGCAGGCCGGCCACCGCCACGGCCGCACCGGTGACGTCGCCGATGTGCAGCAGGGGGATGTCGACCGCGGCGGTCAGCGCGTCGGCGACCTTGTGCATGGTGTTCGTGCAGAGCACCAGCAGCTCCGCGCCGGCCGCCTGCAGCGCCCGGGCGTCATCGGCCAGGAGCTCGCCGGCCCGCTCCCATTCCCCGGCCACCTGGAGCCGCTCGATCTCGGCGAAGTCGACCGACAGCAGGACGCAGCGCGCCCGGCCGGCCCCGTCCGGAGGCTCGCCCCGAGCCTGCGAGGGGTGAGAGGGACGGGGTCCTTCTACTCCCAGCTCATCCCGCCCAGCAGTCCGATCGTCTTCACGCGAGCACTACACCAGGTCGAGCGGGTCCAGTTGCACGCGCACGTGCTCGGCCGCCCTGCGGGCACTGCGCACGCCCTGCACCTCCGCCAGCGCGGACGCGAGCTCGACGCCCTCGCTGCGCGGCACCCGCACCAGGTAGCGCTCCCGCTCGCCCTCCTGACCCGGCCGCGGCGGCTCGGGCACCGGCCCGAGCACGTCCGCGCCCTCGGGCCGGCGGAGCGCCTCGAGGAACTCGGCGAGGGCGGACGGCGACCCGGACAGGCTGGCGATCCGGGTGATCGGCGGGAAGCCGAGCTCGCGGCGGTCGGCCAGCTCGCGCTCGGCGAGCCAGCCGGGATCCCACCGGACCAGCGCCTGGACGACGGGGTGCCCGGCGTCGGCCGCGACCACGACGACCCCGCCGGCGGAGGCGGGCCGCACCAGGGTGGCCGCGTTGAGCCAGCGGCGCAGCGTCTCCTCCCCCGCGCGCAGATCGGCCCGGCCGAGCAGCGCCCAGGAGTCCAGCAGCAGCGCGGCGCCGTACCCGCCGTCGGCCACCGGCTCGGCCCCGGGCGTGGCGACGACGATCTGCGGTCCGCCGGGCACCGAGTCCAGCACCCCGGACACCCGCCCCGACACCCGCAGCGTCGCGCCCGGGAATGCGCGGGCCAACTCCTCCGCCGTCCGCCCCTCGCCGACGACGGCCGCCCGGAGCTTGGTGCCGTGGCAGTGCGGGCAGTCGAACGTCGCCGCCGGCCGGGCGCACCAGCGGCAGGCCGGGATGCGGGTGCCCCCGGGTCCGGGCCGCGGGGAGATGCCCAGCGGCCCGGCGCAGTGGGCGCAGCGCGCGGGCGCGCGGCACCTCGCGCAGGACAGTGACGGCACGTATCCCGACCGCGGCACCTGCACCAGCACCGGCAACCCCGCGGCGAGCGACCGCCGGGCCGCCTCGTGGGCCATCGACGGCAGCCGGGCCGTGCGGGCGGCGGCGTCCCGCGCGAGCTCGAAGTCGTCGCCGAGGGCGGAGATGCGGGGAGCGGCGGAACGCAGGGCGGCGCGATCACCGGCGAGCTCGTGCGCCCAGCCGGACTCCAGCAACAGCGCGGCCTCGGCGGTGCGGGCGGTGCCGGCGACGACCGCCGCGCAGTTGTCCAGCCAGGCGCGCTGGACCAGCACGTCGCGTGCGTGCGGATAGGGCGCGAGCGGTTCGGCCAGGACGTCGTCGCCGTCGTCCCAGACCACCACCAGACCGAGGTCCCGCACGGGGGCGAACATCGCCGCGCGCGTGCCCAGCACGACCTGGGCGGCACCGCGCGAGGCGGCCAGGAACTGCCGGTAGCGCTTCTCCGGGGAGTCGTCGGCCCGCAACACGGTGTACGAGTGCTCCGGGAGCAGCCGGGCCGCGGCGGCCGCGAGCCGGGCGAGGTCCTTGCCGTCCGGGACGACGACCAGCGACCCGCGCCGGCCCGACAGCGTCGCGCGGCACAGCTCGATCAGCCGGGCGGGCCAGTCCTCCCCCGGCAACGCCGAGAACACCGCCCGCGCCGGCTTGCTCTCCGCCAGTGCGCCGAGCAGCGCGGGACCGGCCGTATAGCGGGCGAACCCCGCGGCATCCGGCTCCTCCGGCAGCGCGTCCGGCGTGGGGGTCTCGCGCTTCTCCGCCGCAGCGCGCCGCGGCGGCAGCGCGAGCCGGAGGACGTCGCTCAGCGTGCCCGCGTACCGATCGGCGATGACGCGGGCCAGCCGGGCGACCTGCGGGGTGAGGACCGGCTCCCCGGACGGGACGTGGGACAGCGGCTGGAGCGTGCCCGCGAAGTCGGTGTCCTCGGCCAGCTCCCAGACGATGCCGTCGACGAGCCGGCCGCGGAACCGTACGCGCACCCGGCAGCCGGCCTGCACGGTGTCGGCGAACTTCTCCGGCACCGCGTAGTCGAACGGCCGGTCCAGGTGGGCCAGGGGGACGTCCACGACGACCCGGGCCACCCTCACCGGCACAGTGTCGTCACCGGGTACGACAACCCCGACCGCGGCCGAGGGTTCGCCGTTCAGGCGCCGGCGGCCGAGCGCAGGGCGTCGACGCGGTCCAGCCGCTCCCAGGGCAGCTCCACGTCCGTGCGACCGAAGTGCCCGTAGGCGGCGGTCGGCGCGTAGATCGGACGCAGCAGGTCCAGGTCGCGGACGATCGCCCCCGGGCGCAGGTCGAACACGGTCGTGATCGCCTTCTCCAGGACGTCGTCGGCCACCGTGCCGGTGCCGAACGTCTCGACGAAGAGGCCGACCGGGTGCGCGGCGCCGATCGCGTAGGCGACCTGCACCTCGCAGCGGCGGGCGAGACCCGCGGCCACGACGTTCTTGGCCACCCAGCGCATCGCGTACGCGCCGGAGCGGTCGACCTTCGACGGGTCCTTGCCGGAGAACGCGCCGCCGCCGTGCCGGGCCATGCCGCCGTAGGTGTCGACGATGATCTTGCGGCCGGTCAGGCCGGCGTCGCCCATGGGACCACCGATGACGAACTTGCCGGTGGGGTTGACCAGCAGCCGGTAGCCGTCGGTCGGCAGCCCGAGGGCGGCCAGCTCCGGCTCGACCACGAGCTCCTGGATGTCGGGCGTGAGCAGCTGCTCGATCGAGATGTCCTCGGCGTGCTGGGAGGACACGACGACGGTGTCGACGGCGACCGGCTGGTCGTCCTCGTAGACGACCGTCACCTGGGTCTTGCCATCGGGACGCAGGTAGGGCACCGACCCGTCCTTGCGGACCGCGGAGAGGCGGCGGGCCAGCCGGTGGGCCAGCGCGATCGGCAGTGGCATCAGCTCGGGCGTCTCGTCGCTGGCATAGCCGAACATCAGGCCCTGGTCGCCGGCGCCCTGCCGCTCGATCTCGTCCTCCGCCGATCCGGAGGTGCGCGCCTCGTAGGCGGTGTCGACCCCCTGGGCGATGTCCGGCGACTGCGCGCCGATGGAGACGCTGACGCCGCACGAGGAGCCGTCGAAGCCCTTGCGGGAGGAGTCGTACCCGATGCGCAGCACGGTCTCCCGGACGATCGAGGCGATGTCGACGTAGCCGGCGGTGGTCACCTCGCCGGCGATGTGCACCTGACCGGTCGTGATCATGGTCTCGACGGCGACGCGACTGCGCGGGTCCTGCGCGAGCATCGCGTCCAGGATCGAGTCGCTGATCTGGTCGGCGATCTTGTCCGGGTGGCCCTCGGTCACCGACTCGGACGTGAAGAGACGGCGTGACATGTCGGGACTCCTGGGTCGGTGGCAGGTTCGGCGGGGTCCGTCGTGGCGCGACCCGGAGAGAACGTTACCCGGCAGAGACCGGCCGCCGGCAGCGGCGGGGGAAAGCGATCTACGCGTGGAACCGAAGGGGCAGCTGAGACGCGATGGTCCCCCAGATCCCGGCCGCGACGGCGTCCTTGCTGCCGCGGGGCACCTCGGTGACCGACCCGTCGGCGCCCAGCACGGTGGCCGCGTTCTCCGCGCGGCCGAAGACCTGCCCTCCGGAGACGTCGTTGACCACGAGGAGGTCGCAGCCCTTGCGGGCCAGCTTCGCCCGCGCATGGGTGAGGACGTCGCCGTCGTCGTCGCCCGTCTCGGCGGCGAAGCCGACCACGAGCTGCCCGGGGGTGCGCTTGGTCACCAGCTCGGCCAGGACGTCGGGGTTGCGCACCAGCGGGACCGCGCTGGGTTCGGCGGCGGACCCCTTCTTCAGCTTCGACGCGGCGGGGAACTCCGGCCGGAAGTCGGCGACCGCGGCCGCCATCACGACGACGTCGGCATCGGGCGCCTCGGCCACCATCGCCGTGCGCAGTTCCTCCGCCGTCCCGACCGGGACGACCCGGACGCCGAACGGGGCGGGCAGGTCGACGTTGGCGGCGACCAGGACGACGTCGGCGCCGCGAGCGGCGGCGACCCGCGCCAGCGCCCAGCCCTGCTTGCCCGACGAGCGGTTGCCCAGGTAGCGCACCGGGTCCAGCGGCTCGCGGGTACCGCCGGCGCTGATGACGACCCGGCGCCCGGCCAGGTCGTGCGCGAGGGCGTCGGCGCCGGAGTGGAGGACCACCATGGCCAGGGCGGCGATGTCCGCGGGCTCGGGCAGCCGGCCGGGCCCCGAGTCCGGACCGGTGAGCCGGCCCACCGCGGGGGGCAGGACGATCGCGCCGCGGCGGCGCAGCGTGGCCACGTTGTCCTGCGTCGCGGGGTGCAGCCACATCTCGGTGTGCATCGCCGGCACGAAGACGACCGGGCAGGACGCGGCCAGCAGGGTGGCGGTGAGCAGGTCGTCCGCGCGCCCCATGGCGGCGCGGGCCAGCAGATCGGCCGTTGCCGGAGCCACGACGACGAGGTCGGCGTGCTGGCCGATGCGGACGTGCGCGACCTCGGGGACGTCGGACCACACGTCGGTGGTGACCGGGTTGCCCGAGAGCGCCTCGAAGGTGGCGGCGCCGACGAAGTGCAGGGCGCCGGGCGTCGGGACGACGCGGACGTCGTGGCCGGCCTCGGTGAACGCGCGCAGCACGAAGGCGGCCTTGTACGCGGCCACGCCGCCGCTGACACCCAGCACGATGGAACTCACGGGGCCCATCCTCCCAATACGACGAAGCACCCGGCAGTGAGTGCCGGGTGCTTCATCATCAGTTCGGGCTGTATCGGCTCAGTTCTCGCCGGCGGTGTGGGTGAGCAGGCCCTCGTTGATCTCGCGCAGGGCGATCGACAGGGGCTTCTCCTGGGGCGCGGTGTCGACCAGCGGGCCGACGTACTCGAGCAGGCCCTCGGAGAGCTGGCTGTAGTAGGCGTTGATCTGACGGGCGCGCTTGGCGGCGAAGATGACCAGTCCGTACTTGCTGCTGGTGCGCTCGAGCAGCTCGTCGATCGGCGGGTTGGTGATGCCCTCGGGGGCAGGTGCGACTCCGGACACGGGCGGGCGTGCTCCTCATTCGATGGCGGGAGGAAGCGGCCGGCGGGGACCGTCGGCGACACTCTTCCTCGGGGGCGCTACTCCCCTGGCACGAGGCCGGGCGAGGGCGCAGTCAGCAATCCTACCAATTCATCGGCGGCCCGGGCCACGTCGTCGTTGACGACCACCACGTCGAACTCGCCGGAGGCGTCCAGCTCGGCCTGGGCCAGGGCCAGCCGGCGCTCCTGCACCGCCGGGGGCTCGGACCCGCGGCCGGCCAGCCGGCTGACCAGTGCCGCCCACGTGGGCGGAGCCAGGAAGACCAGCTGGGCGTCGGCGTCGCGCTCACGCACCTGCCGCGCACCCTGGAGCTCGATCTCCAGCAGGGCGGGCTGACCGATGGCGAGCCGTTCACGCACCGGGGCGGCGGGGGTGCCGTAGCGGTTGCCCGCGTACTCGGCCCACTCCAGCAGTCCGTCGGTGGCGATCAGCCGGTCGAACTCGGCGTCGTCGACGAAGTGGTAGTGATCGCCGTCCCGCTCGCCGGGACGAGGACGACGGGTGGTCACCGACACCGACACCCACACGTCGGGGTGCCGGCGCCGGACCTCGGCGACCACCGTGCCCTTACCGACCCCTGAGGGGCCGGAGAGCACGGTGAGCCGCGCCGGTGAAGCTGTTGCCACTCGTCGTCCTCGTCCGGGGTCGTCGCCGCGTGCGGCCGAACCCTCAGACGACCTTCTCGTCCTTGAACTCGGCCTCCAGAGCCTTGCGCTGATTGGCTCCCAGTCCACGCACACGGCGGGTCGGGGAGATCTCCAGGCGCTCCATGATCTTCGCAGCCCGCGCCTTGCCCACTCCGGGCAGGGACTCCAGGACGGCGGAGACGCGCATCTTGCCGATCACCTCGTCGGTGTCGCCCTGCTTCAGGACGTCGCCGACGGTGGCGCCCTTGCTCTTCAGTTGCTCACGCAGCTCGGCGCGCGCTTTTCGGGCGGCCGCAGCCTTCTCGAGCGCGGCGGCACGTTGTTCCGGGGACAGGTCAGGCAGGGGCATGGTCGACCCAATCGTGTCGTTCGCGGACCGTTGTTCGATCTGCGGCGGTTCTCTTCACTGGTTCGGGAAGGGCTCGCCTCTGAGCCTCACGACGAACCTAGTTCCCGGCAAATCCGCTGGTCACGTGGTCTCCGCGCGGATTCCGCAACTTGCCGTCCGGGGGCGTTCACGCCGGGTTCACGTCTGCGGTGACGATGCGTCATCCTCGCAGGTCAGGCGCCATTGTGTCCGGAACGGTTCCGATGCCAATGGGACGGACAAGTTCGGCCCGGAATCGCGACACGCCCGGGCTGCGACACGCCGCAGGTCAGGTGCGGGCCGCGGCTCGCCGGCCTGCACGACAGCCCAGCAGCCACGGGACCGCCCGCCTCACCGCTCGAGCTCCGCCGTCCAGCGATCGACGGCGGCGCGCAGGGCACCGGCGTCGGGCCCGGCGGCCAGCACGTCCCGGGAGACGGTGGGGACGACGGCCCGGCCGGTGCCGAACAACCGGCGCAGGTCGGCGACCGAGCCACCCTGGGCGCCGAGGCCCGGGGCGAGGATCGGGCCACCCAGCCCGTCGAGGTCGACGTCCAGGTCGCGCAGCGTGGCACCCACCACCACCCCGAAGGAACCCGTCATGGGGCCGAACCGGCTCGCCAGGTCGCGCACCGCGCCGATGTCGGGCAGCGGGTCGCCGACCACCCAGCCCGGCGTGTTCCAGCCGCGCACGGTGTCGACGACGACCTGGGCCACCGACCGCTCCCCCACGACCGCGTGCTGGAGCGTGCCGGCGTCCGGGTTGGACGTGCGCGCGAGCACGAACAGGCCACCGCCGTGCATCCGGGCGGTGTCGACGGCCGGCTGCAGCGAACCCGGGCCGAGGTACGGGCTCACCGTCATGGCGTCGACGGAGAGGGGGTGGTCCGGCCGCAGGTAGTCGCCGTAGGCATCCATCGTCGAGCCGATGTCGCCGCGCTTGGCGTCGAGCAGCACCAGCGCGCCGGCGGCCCGCGCCCGGGGCACCGCCTGCTCGAGGACCGCTAGGCCTCGTGACCCGTGCCGCTCGTAGAACGCCAGCTGCGGCTTGAGGACGGCGACACTGCCGGCCAGGGCCTCCACCACGGCATCGGTGAACCGGGCGAGCCCGTCCGCGTCGTCGGTCAGCCCCCACTTCTCCAGCAAGGGCGGGTGCGGATCGATGCCCACGCACAGCGGCCCACGGGCGGCGACGGCGTCGGCCAGGCGTTCCCCGAACGGTGCATTCATCGCTGCGCGTACCCCACGGCGTCGGTCATCGAAGCGAATCCTCGCTCCTGGAGGGCGGTCGCCAGCTCGTCGTGCACCCGGGCCACCGCGGACGGGTCGTTGAAGACCGCCGTCCCGACGCTGACCGCAGAAGCGCCGGCCAGGACGAACTGCAGGGCGTCCAGGCCGGAGCGGATACCGCCCATCCCGAGGATCGGCACCCCCGGCAGCGCCTGGTGCACCTGCCACACGCAGCGCAGTGCGACCGGACGGATGGCGGGCCCGGACAGGCCTCCGGTGACACCGCCGAGCACCGGCTTCATCGTGTCGGGGTCGATGACCAGCCCGAGCAACGTGTTGATCATCGAGAGCCCGTCGGCACCGGCGTCGGTGACCGCTCGGGCCACGCCGACGATGTCGGTGACGTCGGGGCTGAGCTTGGCGTAGACCGGCTGTTCCGGGTCGGCGGCGGCACGGACGGCGGCCACGACGTCCGAGGCCGCCACCGGATCGCAGGCGAACACCTCGCCGCGGCTCTCCACGTTCGGGCAGCTGATGTTGACCTCGAGCCCGAGCACGCCGGGCACGCCCCGCAGCCGGATGGCGAGCTCGGCGAAGTCCTCGATCCGGGTGCCGGCGATCGAGACCAGCGACCGCACCCCGCGCTCGGCGAGCCACGGCAGGTCGTCGGCGAGCAGTCCGTCGATGCCCGGCCCCTGCAGGCCGATCGAGTTGAGCATCCCGCTCGGCGTCTCCGCCATCCGCGGGGTCGGCCGCCCCGACCGCGGCCGCAGCTGCACCGACTTGGTCACGACCGCCCCGATGGCGGTGAGGTCGACGAACGGCTCGAGCTCGCGGCCGAACGCCGAGCAGCCGGACGCCGTCAGCACCGGGCTCGGGATGGACACGGAACCCAGCGATGTCGACATGTCGACGGCTGTCTCGACGATCGTCATGGCGCGACCACCCCTCCTCCGGGACTTCCTGTCCAGAAAGTCCCCCCGGTGCAGGGACTGTGTGTACAGAAAGTCCCCTGGACGGCCGTCATGGCGCGACCACTCCCATCGCGTCGGCGCCGACGACGTCCCACGGCAGGCTGCCGACGTCGGCGAAGCGCACGCGGTCGCCGCCGAACACGGGCCCCTCCACGCAGGAGCGGGAGAAGCGGGTGCGGCCGTCCTCGCCCACGATCGGCAGGACGCAGGTCATGCAGACACCGATGCCGCAGGCCATCGACTCCTCGACGGCGACGTAGGAGGGGATGCCGCGCGCCGTGGCCGCGTCGGCGACCGCCCGCAGCATCGGCATCGGCCCGCACGCGCAGACGACGCCGGCGTCCGGCAGCAGCTCGTCGACGGCGAGCGTGACCAGCCCCCGCCGGCCGGAGCTGCCGTCGTCGGTGGTGACCGCCACGGTGTCGGCGATCCCGGTCAGCTCCTGCACCGAGCAGAGCCGGTCGGCGTCCGCGGCACCCGCGACCACGTCGACCTCGTGGCCGTCCGCCTTGAGCCGGGTCGCCAGCCCGACCAGCGCGGCTGCCCCGTAACCGCCGCCGACCAGCAGCGCGCGAGCGCCGACCGGGGCCGGCGGGAAGGGGCGCCCGAGCGGGCCGACGACGTCGACGGTGTCGCCCGGACGGCGCTGCGTCAGCCACGTCGAGCCCGGCCCGGCGGCGGAGACGACCACCGTGACCTGCCCGTTCCCGACGGTGCTGATCGCGATCGAGCGCCGCAGCAACAGCGCGGAGGACTCGCCGTCGATCGCGAACGCCACGAACTGGCCGGCCTGGGCGCGGTCGGCGATCTCCGGGGCGGCCAGGGTCAGCTCCACGTAGGCGTCGACCGGGCGGACACCGACGACCTCCACGACGCGCTGCACCGGTGGGTTCTCCGCGCGCGGCGCGGGTGTGGTGATCAGCTCGGTCACGCGGGCCGTCCGGTCAGCGCCTTGTGGACCTCTTGGAGGCTGCGGACGCCGATGTCGCCTCGGCGCAGCGACTCGATGCCCTGCACCGCCGCGGCCATCCCCTGCACCGTCGTGATGCACGGGATGCCGGCCGCCACCGCCGCCGTGCGGATCTCGTACCCGTCCAGGCGCGGCCCGCTGTTGCCGGGCGAGCCGAACGGCGTGTTGACCACGATGTCGACCTCGCCGGCAAGGATCTTCTCCACCACGTTTCCGGGGCCGTCGCTGAACTTGCCGACCACCTCGCAGTGCACGCCGTTGCGCCGGAGCACCTGGGCGGTGCCCCCGGTCGCGAGCACCCGGAAGCCGAGGTCGGCGAGCCGCTTGATCGGGAAGACCGCCGAGCGCTTGTCCCGGTTGGCCAGCGAGACGAAGACCGTGCCCTCGGTGGGCAGCGAGCCGTAGGCGGCGGCCTGCGACTTGGCGAACGCCCGGCCGAACTCCGAGTCCAGACCCATCACCTCGCCGGTGGACTTCATCTCCGGCGACAGCACGGTGTCCACGCCGTGGCCCTCCACGGTGCGGAACCGGTGGAAGGGCAGCACGGCCTCCTTCACCGCGATCGGCATGTCCTCGGGCAGGTCGGCGCCGTCGCCGGTGGCCGGCAGGACGCCGGCCGTCCGGAGCTCGGCGATCGACTCCCCCACGGCGATCCGGGCCGCCGCCTTGGCCAATTGCACCGCCGTCGCCTTCGAGACGAACGGCACCGTCCGCGAGGCGCGGGGGTTGGCCTCGATGACGTAGAGGATGTCGTCCTTGATCGCGTACTGGACGTTGATCAGCCCGCGCACCCCGATCCGCGCGGCCAGCTTCTCCGTCGCCGCCCGGATGTTGAGCAGGTCGGCCGAGCCGAGGGTGATCGGCGGCAGGGCGCAGGCCGAGTCGCCGGAGTGGATCCCCGCCTCCTCGATGTGCTCCATGACCCCACCCAGGAAGAGGTCGGTGCCGTCGTAGAGCGCGTCGACGTCGATCTCGACGGCGTCCTCCAGGAACCGGTCGACCAGCACCGGGTGGGCCGCGCTCAGGTCGGTGGCCTTCGCGATGTAGGCCTCGAGGGTGGCGTCGTCGTAGACGATCTCCATCCCCCGGCCGCCGAGCACGTAAGAGGGCCGGACCAGAACCGGGTAGCCGATCCTCGCCGCGATCTCGCGCGCCTCGGCGAACGTCGTCGCCGTGCCGTGCTTGGGGGCGGCGAGCCCGGTGTCGGCGAGCACGCGCGAGAAGGCCCCGCGGTGCTCGGCGTCGTCGATGGCCTCGGGCGAGGTGCCGAGTACCGGGACCCCGGCGTCCTTCAGCCGCTGCGCGAGGCCGAGGGGGGTCTGGCCGCCCAGGGTGCAGATCACGCCCGCGACCGGACCGGCCGCGCGCTCGGCCTCGACCACCTCGAGGACGTCCTCGAAGGTCAGCGGCTCGAAGTAGAGCCGGTCGGCGGTGTCGTAGTCGGTGGAGACGGTCTCGGGGTTGCAGTTGACCATCACGGCCTCGTAGCCGGCGTCCTGCAGCGCCATGACCGCATGCACGCAGGAGTAGTCGAACTCGATGCCCTGTCCGATCCGGTTGGGCCCGGAGCCGAGGATCAGGACGGCCGGCTTCTCGCGGGGCTGCACCTCGTTCTCCTCGTCGTAGGACGAGTAGTGGTACGGCGTGCGGGCGGCGAACTCGGCGGCGCAGGTGTCGACGGTCTTGTAGACCGGCCGGATGCCCAGGCGCCACCGCAACGAGCGGACGCCGTCCTCACCCGCGAGCTCGGGACGCAGCGCGGCGACCTGGCGGTCGGAGAGACCGTGCCGCTTGCCGCGGCGCAGCAGCTCCGGGGTGAGCGACGCCGCGTCGCGGATCTCGGCGCCGATCTCGGAGACCAGCGCGATCTGGTCGACGAACCACGGATCGAACCCGCTGGCCCGGGCCACCTGCTCGACCGTGGCCCCCGCGGCCAGCGCCTGCTCGGCGACGTAGAGCCGGCCGTCGACGGGGGTCTTCAGCGCCTCGAGCAGCTCGTCGGCGGAGCGGTCGTCCGCGGGACCGGTCCAGAAGCCGGCGACCTTGGTCTCGGTCGACCGCATGGCCTTGCCGAGGGCCTCGGTGAAGTTCCGGCCCATCGACATGATCTCGCCGACGCTCTTCATCGTGGTCGTCAGCCGCGGGTCGGCGCCGGGGAACTTCTCGAAGGCGAACCGGGGGATCTTGACGACGACGTAGTCCAGCGACGGCTCGAAGCTCGCCGGGGTCACGCCGGTGATGTCGTTGGTGATCTCGTCGAGCGTGTAGCCGATCGCGAGCTTCGCGGCGATCTTGGCGATCGGGAAACCGGTGGCCTTCGACGCGAGCGCCGACGACCGGGAGACGCGCGGGTTCATCTCGATGACCACCAGGCGCCCGGTCTCCGGGTGCACGGCGAACTGGATGTTGCAGCCGCCGGTGTCGACGCCGACCGCCCGCAGCACCGCGATCCCGACGTCCCGCATCTGCTGGTACTCCCGGTCGGTGAGAGTCATCGCCGGGGCGACCGTGACCGAGTCGCCGGTGTGCACGCCCATCGCGTCGATGTTCTCGATCGAGCAGATGACGACGACGTTGTCGCTGCGGTCGCGCATCAGCTCGAGCTCGTACTCCTTCCAGCCGAGCACCGACTCCTCGATGAGGACCGTGTGCACCGGGGAGTCGGCCAGCCCGTGGGCGGCCATACGGCGCAGCATCGGCTCGTCGGTGGCGATGCCCGAGCCGAGGCCGCCCATGGTGAAGCTGGGCCGGATGACCACCGGGTAGCCGACCTCCTCGGCGGTGGCGAGGGCCTCCTCGACGGTGCCGCACACGGTCGAGCGCGGGGCGTCGGCGCCGATGGAGCGGACGATGTCCTTGAACAGCTGGCGGTCCTCGCCCCGGTTGATCGCGTCGACGTCGGCGCCGATGAGCTGCACGCCGTACTTCTCGAGGACGCCGTTCTCGTACAGCCCGATGGCGATGTTGAGCGCGGTCTGCCCGCCGAGGGTGGCCAGCAGCGCGTCGGGCCGCTCCATGGCGATGACCTTCTCGACGAACTCCGGCGTCAGCGGCTCGACGTAGGTGGCGTCGGCGACCTCGGGGTCGGTCATGATCGTCGCCGGGTTGCTGTTGACCAGGCTGACCCGCAGGCCCTCGGCGCGCAGCACCCGGCAGGCCTGGGTGCCGGAGTAGTCGAACTCGGCGGCCTGGCCGATGAGGATCGGCCCGGAGCCGATGACCAGCACGTGCTTCAGATCGGTCCGCTTAGGCACGCTTGTTCTCCTCCATCAGGTCGACGAACCGCTGGAAGAGCGGTGCCGCGTCGTGCGGCCCGGCCGCCGACTCGGGGTGGAACTGGACGCTGAAGGCCGGCGCCTCGAGCAAGCGCAGACCCTCGACGACGTCGTCGTTGAGCCCGACGTGGCTGACCTCCACCGGCCCGTAAGGGGTGTCGATGGGCCGGTCGAGCGGCGCCTCGACGGCGAACCCGTGGTTGTGGCTGGTCACCCGCACGGTGTTGCTGACCCGGTCGAGGACCGGCTGGTTGAGCCCGCGGTGGCCGAAGCGCAGCTTGTAGGTGCCCAGGCCCAGCGCGCGGCCGAGGATCTGGTTGCCGAAACAGATGCCGAACAGCGGACGGCGCGCGTCGAGCACGCCCTTGACCGCCTCGACCGCGTAGTCGGCGGCCGCGGGGTCGCCGGGGCCGTTGGAGAGGAAGACCCCGTCCGGGCCGGCCGCCAGCAGCTCCTCCGCGGTGGCGGTCGAGGGCAGGACGTGGGTCTCGACGCCGAGCTCGGCCAGGTGCCTGGGCGTCGCGGTCTTGATGCCGAGGTCGAGCGCGGCGATGGTGTACCGCTTCTCCCCCACCGCCGGGACGACGTAGGTCTCGCCGGTGCTCACCTGCGGGGCGAGGTCGGCGCCGGTCATGCTCTCGGCCGCGACGACCTCGGCCAGCAGCTCGTCGGGATCGTCGATCACGCTGCTGACGCCGACCCGCATCGCGCCGCGGTCGCGCAGGTGACGGGTGAGCGCGCGGGTGTCGATGCCACTGATGCCGACGACGCCCTGGCGCACCAGCTCGTCGTCCAGGGTGCCGGTCGAGCGCCAGTTGGACGGACGGCGGGCCGGGTCTCGCACCACGAACCCGGCGACCCACATCTTCGCGCTCTCGTCGTCCTCGCCGTTCACGCCGGAGTTGCCGATGTGCGGCGCGGTCATCACGACGACCTGGCGGTGGTAGCTCGGGTCGGTGAGCGTCTCCTGGTAGCCGGTCATACCGGTCGAGAAGACCGCCTCGCCGACCGTCGTCCCGATCGCGCCGTAGGCCTCGCCACGGAACGTCCGTCCGTCCTCGAGCACGAGGATCGCTGAACTCACTTCTGTGCCTTCCCGTCGAACACGGTCGGCGTTCCCCGCAGGAACGTCGCGACCACCCGGCCGGGCAGTTCCCGGCCGGCATAGGGGCTGTTGCGGCTGCGGCTGGCGAGCGCGGCCGGGTCGACGGTGGCCCGGCTCGTGGGATCCAGCAGCAGGAGGTTGGCCGGCTCGCCGGGGGCGAGCGGGCGGCCGTGCCCGTCCAGCCGGCCGATCACGGCCGGGCGCACCGACATCCGGTCGGCGACCCCCTGCCAGTCGAGCAGCCCGGTCTCGACCATCGTCTCGACCACGACCGACAGCGCCTGCTCCAGCCCGAGCATTCCGGGCCGGGCCTGGGCCCATTCGGATTCCTTGTCCTCCACCGCGTGCGGCGCGTGGTCGGTGGCGACGGCGTCGATCGTGCCGTCGGCCAAACCGTCTCGAACGGCTGCAACATCATCGTCCGTCCGGAGCGGCGGGTTCACCTTGAACACCGGGTCGTAGCTCTCGGCGCAGGCATCGGTGAGCAGGAGGTGGTGCGGGGTGACCTCGGCGGTCACCTGGACTCCGCGGGCCTTCGCCCAGCGCAGGATGTCCACCGAGCCGGCCGTCGAGACGTGGCAGACGTGCAGCCGGGCGCCGACGTGGCCGGCGAGCAGCACGTCGCGGGCGATGATCGCCTCCTCCGCGGCGGCCGGCCAGCCGGTCAGGCCCAGCCGGGCCGACCGGTCGCCCTCGTGCATCTGGGCGCCGGCGGTGAGCCGCGGCTCCTCGGCGTGCTGCGCGATGACCCCGTCGAACGCCTTCACGTACTCCAGGGCCCGGCGCATCAGGGCAGGGTCGCTGACGCAGATGCCGTCGTCGGAGAAGACCCGCACCCGCGCCGCGGAGTCGGCCATGGCGCCCAGCTCGGCGAGCCGCTCCCCCTTCAGGCCGACGGTCACCGCCCCCACCGGGACGACGTCCACCAGCCCGGCCTGCTGCCCGAGCCGCCACACCTGCTCCACCACGCCGGCGGTGTCGGCGACCGGGTCGGTGTTGGCCATCGCGTGCACGGCGGTGAACCCGCCGAGCGCGGCCGCCCGGCTGCCGGTCTCCACGGTCTCGGCGTCCTCCCGGCCGGGCTCGCGCAGGTGGGTGTGCAGATCGACCAGACCCGGGAGGGCGATCAGGCCGGCGGCGTCGACCACCTCGGCGCCGGGGACGGACAGCGATTCGCCGATCGTGGTGATCCGGCCGTCCTTGATCAGGATGTCGGCGGGGTCGCCCCCGTACGGGCGTGCGCCCTTGATCAGGTAGTTCGTCATGCGACTCTGCTCTCTTCTGAGCTCGCAAGCTCGCTCACGTGTTACCTCCGAGCAGCAGGTAGAGCACGGCCATGCGGACGGAGACCCCGTTGCCGACCTGCTCGACGATCGTGGAGCGGACGGAGTCGGCCACCTCGGCGGCGATCTCCATGCCGCGGTTCATCGGGCCGGGGTGCATGACGATCGCGTCGTCGTCGAGCAGCCCCATCCGGCGGGCATCGAGTCCGTAGCGGCGGCTGTACTCGCGGGCGCTCGGGAAGTACGAGGCGTTCATCCGCTCCCCCTGCACCCGCAGCATCATCACGACGTCGGACTTCGGCAGGACCGCGTCCAGGTCGTAGCTGACCTCGACCGGCCAGCTGCCGACGCCGACCGGCAGGAGCGTCGGCGGCGCGACCACCGTGACGTCGGCGCCCAGGGTGTGCAGCAGACCCACGTTGGAGCGCGCCACCCGGCTGTGCAGCACGTCGCCGACGATCGCCACCCGTACGCCCTCGAGCCGGCCCAGCCGATGCCGGATCGTGTACGCGTCGAGCAGCGCCTGGGTCGGGTGCTCGTGGGTGCCGTCGCCGGCGTTGACCACGCTGCCCTGCACCCAGTTGGCCAGCCGGTGCGGAGCCCCGGAGGCGCCGTGCCGGACGACGATCGCGTCGCTGCCCATCGCCTCCAGGGTCAGCGCCGTGTCCTTGAGGCTCTCGCCCTTGCTCACGCTGGAGCCCTTGGCGGAGAAGTTGATGACGTCGGCGGACAGGCGCTTGGCGGCGAGCTCGAAGGAGATGCGCGTGCGGGTGGAGTCCTCGTAGAAGAGGTTCACCACGGTGCGGCCGCGCAGCGTCGGCAGCTTCTTGACCTCGCGGCCGGCCAGCGCCTGGTCGATCTGCGCCGCGGTGTCGAGCACCAGGGTGGCGTCGGCGCGGTCGAGGTCCGCAGCTTCCAGCAGGTGGCGTTTCACCGGTCGACCTCCGTCACGAGCACCTCGTCGACGCCGTCGATCTCGGCCAGCCGCACCTTCACCTGCTGGGTGCGGGAGGTCGGCACGTTCTTGCCGACGAAGTCGGCACGGATCGGCAGCTCGCGGTGGCCGCGGTCGACGAGCACCGCGAGCTGCACGTTCCGCGGCCGACCGAGGTCGCGCAGCGCGTCGAGCGCCGCCCGGACGGATCGCCCAGAGAAGAGGACGTCGTCCACGATGACGACGAGCCGGTCGTCGATGCCGCCGTCCGGGAGCACCGTCGGCTCCAGCGCACGGACGCCGCGCAGCCGCAGGTCGTCGCGGTAGAGGGTGATGTCGGCGGTGCCGACGTCGACCCTCGTGCCGGAGAACGCCTCGATGCGGGCGGCCAGGCGGCGCGCCAGCGGGGCACCGCGGGTCGGGATGCCGACCAGGACGAGCGAGGAGAGCCCGCCGTCCGGTGACCCGGGGTCGTTCGCGGCGGCCCGCTCGATGAGCTGGTGGGCCATGCGGTCGACCACGCGGGCGACGTCGGCGGAGGAGAGCAGTGCACCGGATGCGGTATCGCGGGCAGGCTCGGCAGAGCTGGCCATGAGGCCTCCTTCCCCGCCTCACTGGACGGGTCGTTAAAGGAGTGGTGTGGACCGCCGACGACGGTACTGCACGGCCCGACCGGCCCCTGGAGCCGCCCGGAGGGGTGCTGGTCAGCGCCCTGTCCGTTCACGGTGCGTGCCCGGAACGTCACGGACCCGCGGGGAATGACCTCCTGTTGCTCATTCCGGCGGACCAGTACTGTGCGTGACGAACAGGACCTTCCCGAGACGACGGACAGTGAGCAGACAGCGATGAGCACCGACTACTCACGGGCCCTGGGTGCCCGGCTTCGCGCCATCCGCAACCAGCAGGGCTTGTCACTGCAGGGCGTGGAGGACAAGTCCCACGGCCGCTGGAAGGCGGTCGTCGTCGGTTCCTACGAACGTGGCGACCGTGCCGTCACCGTGCAGCGGCTGTCCGAGCTGGCGGTGTTCTACGGCGTGCCGGTGTCCGAGCTGCTGCCCGACCCGCGGCCGAGCTCGGCCGTGACCACGAACACCAAGATCGTGCTCAACCTCGAGTCGCTGGGGTCGCTGCCCGCCGACGAGGCCGGCCCGCTGGCGCGCTACGCCTCGACCATCCAGGCGCAGCGGCATGACTACAACGGCAAGGTGCTCTCGATCCGCACCGAGGACCTCAAGTCGCTCGCGATCATCTACGACATGAGCCCCGACGAGCTGACCTCGCGGCTCATCGAGTGGGGCGTCCTCTCCCCCGGCATGGAGGGCATCGTCGACATGGGCGACGACGACGCCGACGACGAGATCGACCCGCACTGGGAGCGCCGCCGCTCGCCGCGCTGAGCGACTGGTGAACGCGAGAGGCCCAGAACCGGTCCGGTTCTGGGCCTCTCGCGTTCAACGGTCCAGGTGCGCTCAGGAGGTGGGCACCTCGGCGGCCAGGATCGCGCCGAGGACGCCGTTGACGTAGGCCGGCGAGTCGTCGGTGGACAGCGCCTTCGCGAGCTCCACCGCCTCGTCGATGACCACCACGTCCGGGACGTCGTCGGCCCACAACAGCTCGTACGTCGCCATGCGCAGGATCGCGCGGTCGACGTCGGGCAGCCGGTCGATCGACCAGTTCGACGCGTGCGCGTCGATGAGCTCGTCGATACGGGCCGCGTGCTCGGCCACGCCTTCGACCAGGCGGATCGTGTGCTCGGGCACCGGTGGATTCGCGGTGTCGATGCGGTCGCGCAGCACGCTCAACCGGTCGTCCCCCCGCAGGTCGGCCTCGTAGAGGACGTCGACGGCACGCTTGCGCGCCTTGGAGCGGGCAGCCATGAGCAGGCTCAGTTGACGCGGCCGAGGTACCGACCGTCGCGGGTGTCGACCTTCAGCTTCTCGCCGGTGGTGATGAACAGCGGCACCTGGATCTGGGCGCCGGTCTCCAGGGTGGCCGGCTTCGTGCCGCCGGTGGAGCGGTCGCCCTGCAGGCCCGGGTCGGTGTGCTCGACGACGAGCTCCATGGTCACCGGCAGCTCGACGTAGAGCGGGGTGCCCTCGTTGACCGCGACGGTCACCTCGGTGTTCTCGAGCAGGTAGTTCGCGCCGTCACCCACCGTCTCGGCGGGCACGTGGATCTGGTCGAACGTGTCGCCGTCCATGAAGACGAAGTCGTTGCCGTCCTTGTACAGGTAGGTCATCGACCGCTTGTCCACGTTGGCCGTCTCGACCTTGAGGCCGGCGTTGAACGTCTTGTCGACGACCTTGCCCGACAGCACGTTCTTCAGCGTCGTCCGCACGAAGGCGCCGCCCTTGCCCGGCTTGACGTGCTGGAAGTCGGTGACCGTCCACAGCTGACCGTCCAGCTTCAGGACGATGCCGTTCTTGAGATCGTTGGTGGTAGCCATCTAGAGAACCAGCAGTTCCTTGCTCGTGAGGGTCAACAGTTCGGGCGCGTCGTCGGTGACGATCAGGGTGTCCTCGATCCGGACACCGCCGTGGCCAGGTAGGTAGACGCCCGGCTCCACGGTGACGGCCATGCCGGCGGCCAGGGTACCCGCGCCGAGGGGGCCGACGCTCGGCGCCTCGTGGATCTCCAGCCCCACCCCGTGCCCGAGGCCGTGGGTGAAGTGGTCGCCGTGGCCGGCGTCGGCGATGACCTGCCGGCTGGCCGTGTCGACGGCGACGACGTCCGCACCGACCGCGAGAGCCGCCCGCCCGGCCGCCTGGGACGCGGCGACCAGGTCGTAGATCTCGCGCTGCCAGTCGCTCGCGTGCCCCAGGACGAGGGTGCGGGTCATGTCGGAGTGGTAGCCGTCGACGGTCGCGCCGAAGTCGAGCTTCAGGAAGTCGCCGTCGCGGAGCACGGTGCTGTCGGGCCGGTGGTGCGGGATGGCGGAGTTCGCCCCGGCGGCGACGATCGTCTCGAAGGACACCGCCTCTGCCCCCAGGACCAGCATGCGGGCGTCGAGCTCGCGCGATACCTCCAGCTCGGTGCGGCCCGGGCGCAGCGCCCCCTCGGCGGCGAGCTCGGCGAGCGCCTGGTCGGCGACGGCGCACGCGCGGCGCAGCGACTCGATCTCGTCGTCGTCCTTGATCGCCCGCTGCTCCTCGACCGCCCGCCGGATCGAGGCGAGTTGCGGAACGGTGCCACCGGCGTCGGCCAGCACCTTCTCCAGCTGCGCCAGCCCGTCGACGGTGACCTCGTGCGACTCGTAGCCCAGCCGTGCGGTGCCCCGCCGCACGGCAGCCCGGGCGAGCGCCGGCACGGTGGCCCGGTCGACGAGCAGCTCGACGTCGGGCACCTGGAGGCCGGCCTGGGTCGTGTACCGGCCGTCGGTGCCGAACAGGTCGGCCCCGCCGGCGCGGATCAGCAGCGCGCCGTTCGACCCGGTGAAGCCGGTCAGGTAGCGCACGTTGAGCAGGTTGGTGACGAGGACGGCGTCGAGCCCCCGCTCGGCCGCCGTTCTCCGCAGCGCGTCCCGGCGGTCCGCCGTCCTCACTGGACTCCCTGCTGCGCCAGCCACCCCAGCGCCAGGATGTAGCCGCTGATGCCGAGCCCGGCGATGACGCCGTCGGCGACGGCGGAGACGTAGGAGTGGTGCCGGAACTCCTCGCGGGCGTGGATGTTCGTGATGTGCACCTCGACCAGCGGGGCGTTCAGCCCGGCGAGCGCGTCGCGCAGCGCGACAGAGGTGTGCGACCAGGCGCCCGGGTTGATCAGCACGGGGTCGGCGGCGTCGGAGGCCGCGTGGATCCAGTGCAGCATCTCCGCCTCGTCCTCGGTCTGGCGGACCTGCACCTCCACGCCCATCTCGCGGCCGGTCGACTCGATGAGCTCGACCAGCTCCGCGTACGTCGTCGAGCCGTACACGAGCGGCTCGCGGAGGCCGAGCCGGCCGAGGTTCGGGCCGTTGAGCACCTGGATGGTCACGCGGACTCCTGTTCGGATACGGCCGCCCAGGCGGCGTCGAGCCAGGCCTGGTCGGGGTCGGTCAGGATCGTGGGACTGCCGAGGCCGTCGAGGACGACGAACCGCAGCGACGCACCGCGGGCCTTCTTGTCCACCCGCATCACCGACTGCAGGCGGTCCCAGTCGCCGGCGTACGAGGTGGGCAGGCCCATCGCGGCGACGAGCCGGCGGTGCCGGTCGACCTCGGCACGGGTGAGCAGACCGGCCTGGCCGGCGAGTTCGGCGGCGAAGACCAGGCCGACCGCGACCGCCTCGCCGTGCCGCCAGCCGAAGTCCTCCACCCGCTCGATCGCGTGGCCCAGCGTGTGCCCGTAGTTGAGGAACTCGCGGCGGCCGAGGTCGTACAGGTCCTCCCCCACGGCGTCGGCCTTGACCTGCACCGCCCGGGTGACCAGCTCCTCGGTGTCCGCGCGGCCGGTGGGGTCGGCGTCGAGCAGGTCGAGGATCGCGCCGTCGGCGATGAAGCCGCACTTGACGACCTCGGCCAGCCCGGAGCGGAACTCCGCCTCGGGCAGCCCCGCCAGCGCGTCGGTGTCGGCGAGGACGGCGGCCGGCGGGTGGAACGCACCCACGAGGTTCTTCCCGGCACCGGTGTTGATGCCCGTCTTCCCGCCGACGGCCGCGTCGACCATGCCGAGCAGGCTCGTGGGCACCTGGACGACGCGGATGCCGCGGGTCCAGGTGGCGGCGAGGAAGCCGGCGAGGTCGGTGACCGCTCCCCCGCCGATGCCGACGACGGCGTCGGACCGGGTGAGACCGAGCCGGCCGAACTCCTCCCACGCGCCGGCGGCGACCTGGGCGGTCTTCGCGGCCTCACCGTCGGGCACGACGACCGCCTCGGCAGCCACCCCGGCCGACTGCAGCGTCTCCACCGCGGCGCCGGCGGCGGCGGCCAGCGGCGGCGCGTGCACCACCGCGGCCTTCGGCGTCCCGGCCAGCACCAGGGCGAGCTCGGTCTGCGCGCCGGAGCCGATCACGACCTCGTACGGCGTGGGACCGGCGACGGTCACCCGGCTCACGGGGCCACCGGTCGTCCGGAGAGCGCGGCCAGCACCTCGGCCACGACCTCCTCGGGTGTGCGGCCGCCGGTGTGCACGGTCATGGTGGCCACCTCGCCGTAGAGCGGGGCGCGGGTCTCCAGCATGTGCCGGAGCATCGCCCGCGGGTTGACCCCGAGGATCGGCCGGTCCCGGGAGAGCCCCACCCGCCGCGCCGCCGAGTGCAGGTCGACGTCCAGCCAGACCACCAGTACGCCGTCGCGGCCCTGCTCGACGAGGAGCTTGCGCGTCGCCTCGCTGGTCACGGCCCCGCCGCCCAGCGCGAGCACACCGGCGTGCTCGGCCAGCGCCCGCCCCACTGCCCGCTCCTCCAGGGCCCGGAAGTGCGGCTCCCCCTCGGTGACGAAGAGGTCGGCGACCGTGCACCCGGCCTCCGCCTCGACGTCGTGGTCGGTGTCGCGGAACGCCGTGCCGAGGGCCGCGGCGAGCGCCGTGCCCACGGTCGTCTTGCCCGAGGACGGCGGGCCGACGAGGACGACGAGGGGCCGGCTCATCGGATCGGCAGGGAGTCGAGATAGCCCTGCAGGTTGCGACGGGTCTCGGTGACCGAGTCGCCGCCGAACTTCTCCAGGACGGCGTCGGCCAGCACCAGGGCGACCATCGCCTCCATGACGACGCTGCCGCGGGGCACCGCGCAGGCGTCGCTGCGCTGGTTGATCGCCACGGCGGGCTCCAGGGTGGCGGTGTCGACCGTCGCCAGGGCCCGGGGGACGGTCGAGATCGGTTTCATGGCGGCACGCACGCGCAACACCTCGCCGTTGGTCATGCCGCCCTCGATGCCGCCGGCGCGGTCGGTGCGCCGGACCGCCCGGCCGTCGGTCAGGTCGATCTCGTCGTGCGCGACCGAGCCCCGGCGGCGCGCCGTCTCCAGACCGTCCCCGACCTCGACCGCCTTCACCGACTGCACGCCCATCAGTGCACCGGCCAGCCGCGAGTCCAGCCGGCGGTCCCAGTGGACGTGGCTGCCCAGGCCCGGCGGCAGCCCGTGGACGACGACCTCGATGACGCCGCCGAGGGTGTCGCCGTTCTTCCGGACGTCGTCGATCTCGGCGACCATCCGCTCGCTGGTGGCCGGGTCGGCGCAGCGCACCGGGTCCTCATCGAGGCGCGCGTTGTCGTGCGGTCCGGGGAGGACACCGTCGGGCACCTGCACAGGGCCGATCGCGACCACGTGGCTGACCACCTCGACGCCGACCACCTGCCGCAGGAACGCCTGGGCGACGGCGCCGAGCGCGACGCGGGCGGCGGTCTCGCGAGCGCTGGCGCGCTCCAGCACCGGCCGGGCGTCATCGAAGCCGTACTTCTGCATGCCGGCGAGGTCGGCGTGGCCGGGGCGGGGCCGGGTCAGCGGGGCGTTGCGCGCCTGACCCGCCAGGATGTCGGCGTCGACAGGGTCGGCGGACATGACCGTCGACCACTTGGGCCACTCGGTGTTGCCGACCTGGATGGCGATGGGGCCACCCTGAGTGCGGCCGTGCCGGATGCCGCCGCTGAGGGTCACCGCATCCTGCTCGAAGGACATGCGGGCGCCCCGGCCGTGCCCGAGACGCCGGCGGGCCAGCTGCAGGTCGACGTCCGACGTCCGCACCTCGACCCCGGCCGGCAGACCCTCGAGGATCGCCGTGAGCTGCTGACCGTGGGACTCACCTGCGGTCAACCAGCGCAACATGCCGTCGATTCTGCCAGTAGGGCGAGAACGGCCCCCAGCAGGAGCGGCGGCCCGAACGGCAGGGCGGTGCGCCAGCCGGCGCGGCGGACGGCGAGCAGGGCCAGCGACACCACGGCCCCGGTGAGCAGACCGAGGAACACACCCGCGAGCAGGACGCCCCACCCGAACCAGCCCAGCACGAGGCCGAGCAGTCCGAGCAGCTTCACGTCGCCGAGCCCCAGTGCCTCCGGCGAGACGGCCGCCACGGCGTAGGGCACGGCGACGGCAGCGGCCCCGGCCACCGCGGCCCGGACGAGCGCACCCCAGGAGCCGAGGACGGCCGCGTCGACGAGGAACGCGGCGCCGCAGACCACCGCCGCCGGGTAGATGACGCGGTCGGGCAGCCGGTGACTGGCCAGGTCGACCGACGCCAGGACGACGGTGGCACCCGCGGCCCACAGCAGCGCTGCCGTCGCCGGCCGCTCGCCGGTGAGCAGCACCGCGCCGCCCGCGAGCGCTCCGAACAGCAGGGTGACCGCGACCGACTGCGCGGCCGACGGCCGGGCGGCGTCGTCCCGGACGGCCAAGCGCGCGGCGATCCTGGCCAGCCACGGCCCGACTGCGACGGCGGACAGCAGCGCCGCGCCGACCAGCAGCTCCACGCGGGTCAGTGGACGGCGACGGCCGCGTCGAGCGCGCTGCGCATCGCGCCGATGGGCGCGGCCTGCCCGGTCATGAGCTCGACCTGGGCCGTGGCCTGCCAGAACAGCACGTCCAGCCCGCTGGCGACGGATCCGCCGATGGCCAGCACGCGCTGCGCCAGCGGGGTGGGCCAGGGGGCGTAGAGGACGTCGAGCACGGTGTGCCCGCCGCGCCAGGGCAGGTGCATCAGGGCCGGCTGGGCGGTGATCGGCACGGTGCTGACGACGAGCGGGGAGTCCAGGGTCGCCTCGGCCAGCAGGGTGACGCTGAACGGGACGCCCAGCACGTCGAGGACCCGGGTCACGTCCCCCGTTCGCGACGGGTCGCGGACGACGAGGTCGACGTGCTCGGCGCCGAGGGAGGCCAGCGCCACCGCCGCAGCGGACGCCGTCCCTCCGGCGCCGACGACGGTCGCCGCACCGACCTCCTCGATGCCGGCCAGCTGCAGGGCCATGCCCACCCCGCCGACGTCGGTGTTCTCGGCGCGCCAGCCGGTCCCGGTGCGGACCAGCGTGTTCGCCGCGTGCAGCAGCCGTGGAAGCGGCTCGACCGCGTCAGCGACGTCCACCGCTGCCTGCTTGCACGGCATCGTCACCGAGAAGCCGCGCCACTCCTCCCCGAGGCCCGCGAGGAGCACCGGCAGGTCCTCGGCCCCGATGTCGAGCGCCTCGTAGCTCCAGTCGGTCAGACCCAGCGCCGCGTACGCGGCCCGGTGCAGCACCGGCGAGAGCGAGTGGGCCACGGGACGACCGAGGACCGCAGCCCGGCTCATCCGTTGGGATGCGCCCGCAGCCACTGCTGGAACAGGGCCACGTTCTGCTGGTGCTCGGCACCGGTGACGGCGAACCTCGTCTCACCGGTGTCCGGGTCGACGACCACGAAGTACCGCCACTGCCCCGGCGTCGGGTTCAGGACGGCGCGCAGCGCCTCTTCACCGGGGTTGCTGATCGGACCGGGGGTCAGGCCGGGGTGCAGGTAGGTGTTGTACGGCGACGGGTTCTGCCGGTCCGCCGGCGTCGTGGTGATCCCGGACTTGCCGTTGGCGTAGTTCACCGTGGTGTCCAGCTGCAGCGGCATCCCGTCGGCCAGCCGGTTGTCGAGGACCGTGGCCACCTTGCCCATGTCCTCGACCGACCCGGCCTCGGCCTGCACGATGCTCGCCTCGGTGAGCACCCGGAGCCGCTGGTCCTCGGGGATCTGCAGGTCGTTCATCGCCTTGATCCCGCGGGCCACCATCTGCCGGAGGATGTCGGTCGGGGTGGTGTCGGGCTCGACGTCGTAGGTCGCCGGGAAGAGGAACCCCTCCAGCGAGCCGTTGGCGTAGGCGGGCAACCCGAGGGAGGCGGTGTCCGCCGCGGCCGCGGTCAGCTCGTCGACCGATCGCCCGGTCTGCTCCGACAGCTTCGCCAGGGTGCGCGTGACGGTGAGGCCCTCGGGCAGGGTGACCCGCGAGAGCAGGCGGGCCTTCGGGTCGAGCAGCAGGTCCAGCGCCGCCCGGCCGCTCATCTGCTGCCGCATCCCGTAGACGCCGGGCTGGATGCCCGTCGAGTTCTTGTTCGCCTCCGCGGCGTTCACGAACGGGCCGACCGAGGCGACGACGTCGGCCTTCACCAGCGTCCGGCCGATGTCGCTGAGGGTGTCGCCGTTCTGGATGCGGACCTGCACCTCACCCGTCCCCTGCCCGGTGTAGTCACGCGCGGCGGGGTTGATCAGCGTCAGCAGCTTCTGCCCGCCGAACACGATGCCGACGACGAGGCCGCCGAGCACCAGCAGCGACAGCAGGACGGCCAGCGGGCTCCGCTTGCGGCGGGCCCGGCCGGTCCGCCGGTCATAGGGCAGGACCTTGATGTCCTCGCCGAAGGTCTCGTCGTGCACCAGGGCGTCGTCGTCCAGGTCGGAACTCCGGCGGAGCTTCTCGGCGCGGAGCTGCTGCGCGCGCAGGGCGTCCTCGTGCTCCCGGCGGCCCCGGCGCCCGCGGCGACGCGGGGCGTCCGCCTCGACATGGGCGCCGATGACCTCGAGGCCACCGGTCTCGTCCTCCCAGGCGTGCGCCTCGTTCACACCCGGGTCCACCGGGTGCGCGTCGGTGCTGTCGTCGTCCGCGCGGTGTACGCCCACCGAACCGGAAGTCTGGTCTCGTCGCGGCGCGCTGTCGACCCGGCGACCACCGAGGGTCGGATGGGCGACGGTCTCGGCCTCGTCGGTGTGTCCGTCGGTACGGGGGCGCAGCCGATCCCACACGCCCGGCGGCCGGGGCGGGAGCGGTGCGGACGGGTGCTCCTGCGCAGCCCCGTCGTCGTACTCGTCGAACCGGTCGGCGTAGTCGCCGCCGGCATCCGGGCCGCCGGAGGGGTCCGAGCCGCCGTGTCGAGCGGCCAGCGGGTAGTGCGGGTCGTCGGTGGAGCCGTAGGACCACCACTCGGGCTCCACGAGCGGGCCAGTCTGCTCGTACGACCGGTCGAGCACCCCGGAGACGCGGCGGATGCCGCCGGTCGCACCGTCCGGCCCCTCGACGGGAGGTGCCGGCAGGTCGGCGTTCCAGGTGGGCGGGTCGTACCGGGCCGGCTCGTAGCGCGGCACCCCGTAGCCGGGGATGCCGGACGCCGGGATCTCCGTGGTCGGCACGCCGAACGGTGGCAGGGAGTCCCGGGACGAGTGGCGGCCGCGACCGGCGGTCACGGTCGCGGCCGCCGGCTGTCGAGGAACTGTTGCAGGATGACCACGGCGGCCGCCTGGTCGATCACCGCACGCTGCTTGCGGCTGTCGATGCCGCCCTCGCGGAGGTGACTGGCTGCGGTCACGGTGGAGAGCCTTTCGTCGATCAGGATCACCGGCACATCCGGAATGCGGTCGGCTAGTTCCTGAGCGTAATTGCTGGCGTCCTCCGCGGACGCGCCCGACGCACCTGACAGATGCACCGGCTCTCCCACCACCACCTCCGTCACCTCGTGTTCCGCGACGAGGGCGGCGAGCCGATCCAGATCGGAGTGGTTCTTCGCCCGGCGGAGGGTCTCCAGGGGGCTGGCGAGCGTGCCGGTCGCGTCGGACAGCGCCAGGCCGACGCGCACCGTGCCCACGTCGACGCCCAGCACCCGACCACCCTGCCGCTCGGGTGCGGCGGGCGGCGGCACCTTGAGGTGCTGGGGCCACCCGCCGCTGAGGTCGATCTCGGTGGTCTCCGTCGACACCGGCGGGAACCCGCGGCTGAGGTCGAGCTCCGTCGTCGGGTGGTAGGCCGGCTGCGGGGGCGTGGCGCGCGGCCGGGCCGGGGGCACGGCCGGGAGTTCCCGCCGCCGTCCGCCGACCGGTCCGGTGTCCTCGGGGTTGTACTCGGAGTCGGACACGTTGGTCACCTTCCCGTGGCGGCTGCAACCGCCTGCTCGCCGGCCTGCAATGCCGCGGGGATCCCCGCGGGCTCCGTTCCGCCGCCCTGGGCGACGTCCGCCTTTCCGCCCCCGCGTCCCCCGACCGGTGGTGCGGCTGCCTTCAACACGTCGTTGGCCGACAGCCCGCGATCGAGTGCGGCCTGGTTCAGTGCGGCCACGAGAGCCACCTTGCCACCGGATTCCGACGCGAGCAGCACCACGACCGGCCTGTCGCCGGGAAGCCGGCCGCGGACGTCGAGGGCGAGCGTGCGCAGATCGCCGCCCCCGAGCCCGGACGGCGAACCGGTGACGACGGCGACGCCGCCCGAGTCCTTGGCGTCGGCCGCCAGCTGACCCGCCGCGGCCACCGACTGCTGCGACCGCAGCTCGGCCAGCTCCTTGTCGACGTCGCGGAGCCGGGCGAGCATGCCGCTGACCCGCTCGACGAGCCCGTCCTGCGGAGACTTCAGCAGGTCGGCGAGCTGCCGGACCAGATCGCGCTCGCGCGCCAGGTAGCGGAAGCCCTCCAGCCCGACGACCGCCTCGACGCGGCGGGAACCCGAACCGACCGACGACTCGCCGGTCAGCGCCAGCGTGCCGATCTGGGCGCTGCCCCGCACGTGGGTGCCACCGCAGAGCTCGCGCGACCAGGGGCCGCCGATCTCCACGACGCGCACCTGCTCGCCGTAGGTCTCGCCGAACAGGGCCAGGGCACCGAACGCCCGCGCCTCGGGCAGCGTCATGTACGACGCCGTGACGCGGTGGTCGGCGCGGACGGCGGCGTTGGCGACGTCCTCGATGTCGGTGCGCTGTTGCTGGCTCAGCCCGCCCTGCCACGCGAAGTCCAGCCGCAGGTAGCCGGGCCGGTTGTAGGAGCCGGACTGCAGCGCCTGCGGGCCGAGCACCTGGCGCAGGGCGGCGTGCACGACGTGGGTGCCGGAGTGCGCCTGGCACGCCGACAGCCGCCACTCGTAGTCGACCTCGGCGGCGAGCTCGGCGCCGGTGCGCAGCTCCCCCTCCAGCACACGCACCTGGTGGACGACCAGGCCCTTGACGGGGCGCTGGACGTCGAGCACCTCGGCGCGGCCGCCGTCCCAGGTGAGGATGCCGGCGTCGGCGACCTGACCGCCCGACTCGGCGTAGAACGGCGTCCGGTCCAGCACGACCCGGGTGATCTCGCCCGGCGCGACGACCTCGGCGGCAGCGTCGTCCTCGGCCACGTCGGAGACCAGCGCGAGCACCCGGGAGTCGGTGCGCAGCGTGTCGTACGCCTGCCAGTCGGTCGGGCCGTGGTCGGCCAGCAGCCGGCGGTACGCGAGGACGTCGACCGAGCCGGTGCGCTTGGCGCGCGCGTCGGCGCGGGCGCGGTCGCGCTGCTGCTTCATCAGCTCGCGGAAGCCCTGCTCGTCGACGGTGACGCCCTGCTCGGCGGCCATCTCCAGGGTCACGTCGATCGGGAAGCCGTAGGTGTCGTGCAGCGAGAATGCCTGGTCGCCGGACAGCGCCGGCGTCCCGGCCTTCTTCGCCTGCGCGACGGCGGTGTCGAACAGCGTCGTCCCGGCGCTCAGCGTGCGGCGGAACGCCTCCTCCTCGGCGTACGCGACGGCGGAGATGCGGGCGAAGTCGGTGGCCAGCTCGGGATAGCTGGCGCTCATCGCGTCCCGGGAGACGGTGAGCAGCTCGGGCAGCGTGGCCTCGTCGACACCGAGCAGCTTCATCGACCGGACGGCGCGACGGAGCAGCCGGCGCAGGATGTAGCCACGCCCCTCGTTGCCGGGGGTGATGCCGTCGCCGATGAGCATCAGCCCGCTGCGCACGTGGTCGGCGACGACCCGCAGCCGCACGTCGGCCTCGTGATCGCGCCCGTAGGTGACGCCGGCGAGCTCGGCCGCGCGGCGGAGCACCGGGGCGACCTCGTCGATCTCGTACATGTTGTCGACGCCCTGCAGCAGGTAGGCGACCCGCTCCAGGCCCATGCCGGTGTCGATGTTCTTCTTCGGCAGCTCACCGAGGATGGGGAAGTCCTTGCCCTCGCCCGCGCCGCGCTCGTACTGCATGAAGACGAGGTTCCAGATCTCCAGGAACCGGTCGCCGGCGGTGTCGACGGCGGGGCCGCCGTCCGGGCCGTACTCCGGGCCGCGGTCGACGTAGATCTCCGAGCAGGGGCCGGCCGGCCCGGGCGCCCCCGTCGACCAGTAGTTGTCGTCCATCCCGAGGCGCTGGATGCGGTCCTTGGGCAGCCCGGCGATGCGGTGCCAGGCGTCCGCGGCCTCGTCGTCGTCCAGGTAGACCGTGGCCCAGATCTTCTCGGGGTCGAAGCCCAGTCCGCCGTCCTCGACCTTCCCGGTGATCAGCTCCCAGGCGTACTGGATCGCGCCTTCCTTGAAGTAGTCGCCGAAGGAGAAGTTGCCGTTCATCTGGAAGAACGTGCCGTGCCGGGTGGTCTTGCCCACCTCCTCGATGTCGAGGGTGCGGACGCACTTCTGCACGCTCGTCGCGCGGGGGTAGGGAGCCGGCTCCCGGCCGGTCAGGTACGGGATGAACGGCACCATCCCGGCGACGGTGAACAGCAGCGACGGGTCCGGGGACACCAGCGACGCGCTGGGCACGACGGTGTGCCCGCGCTGCGCGAAGTGCTCGAGGAAGCGGCGGCGGATCTCGGCGGTCTGCATGTTCCTACTCGGTTCAGCGGGGCCGGGGCGCGAGCTGGTTCGGCTCGGTGGCCCCGGCCGGGGGTCGGTGGTCGGCTGTTCAGGCGGAGTGGGCGCCGCGCCGGCCCGGCAGCCGGACGTCGTCCCCGGCCGGGAGCGGTGCGTCCAGCCCGGTTCCGGCCCGCAGCTCGGCCTCCCGCTCGGCGGCGGCCGCCCGGATGTCGGCGCCGAACTCACCGATCGCGTCGGCCAGGTCGCCCAGGGAGTCGGCGATCTGGCGGCCGATGCTGCCCGGGGTGAGCTTCTCGGCGGCGGAGCTGAGCTTGCGGACGACGAGGACGCCGATGGTGATGCCCATCGCCAGCCAGAAGAGGCGCCGCATCAGGCGGCCCGCCGGGCGGCACGACGGGCACGGCGCGCGTCCTTGTCGCGCTGCGCGGCCTCGGCGATGGCCTGCCCCTCACGCTTCTTCTTCGCCGCGCTGCGCACGCCGTAGCTGAACGCGGCGACCTTGATCAGCGGGCTGCCGAGGGTGGCGGCGACGACGCTGGTCAGGGCCGCGACGTTGCTCGAGACGTTGGCGGCGTTGCCGGTGATGTCGTCGACGCGCTCGAGATTCGAGTTCACGTGCGTCACCGTGGTGTTCGCCTGGCTGAGGATCGGCGCGCTCTGCTCGCGGACCTGACGGATCGTCAACGTCGTCTCGTCCAGCGTCCGGCCCAGCTTGAGCAGCGGCACCGCCACCAGCACCACCAACAGCACCAGGGCGCCGGCTGCGATCAGCCCGGCGATCTCTCCTGCGGACACGCGCACTCCCGTTCTCAGGTGTTCAGGTCGGCCCGGCTCGTCCGTCTGCGTGGGACAGCTGTGAAGGACCCGGCCTCGTCACAGTAGTCGCGCGCCCGCGCGTCCCCGGACCTGTATCGGCAGGCTCTCAGCGCCCGCGCCGGATGATCGCCCGCAGCTTGGCCAGCCGCTCGACCAGCCGCGCCTCCACGCCGCGGTTGGTGGGGCGGTAGTAGTCCTTGCCGACCAGCGCGTCGGGCGGGTACTGCTGCGGGACGACGCCGTCGGGGTGGGCGTGCGGGTAGTCGTAGGTCTTGCCGTGACCGAGCTTCTTCGCACCGGCGTAGTGGGCGTCCCGCAGACCCGGCGGCACCGGGCCGGCGAGCCCCGCGCGGACGTCGGCGACCGACTCCCCCATCGCCACCGTGATCGCGTTCGACTTCGGCGCCGTGGCCAGGTGGACGACGGCGTGCGCCAGCGGGAAGTGGCCCTCGGGCATGCCGATGAAGGCGACCGCGTCGGCGGCGGCGACGGCGGTGAGCAGGGCGGTCGGGTCGGCCATGCCGATGTCCTCGCTGGCGGAGATCACCAGCCGGCGGGCGATGAACCGGGGGTCCTCCCCCGCCTCCACCATGCGTGCCAGGTAGTGCAGCGCCGCGTCCACGTCGCTGCCCCGGATGCTCTTGATCAGCGCGCTGGCGACGTCGTAGTGCTGGTCGCCCTGCCGGTCGTAGCGGACGGCGGCCTGCGCCACGGCCGTCTCGAGGGTGGCGAGGTCGATCTCGGTGTGCCCGACCGCGATCGCCGCCCCGGCCCCGGACTCCAGCGCCGTCAGCGCCTTGCGGGCATCGCCGCCGGCGATCCTCACGAGGTGCTCCTCGGCCTCGTCGGTCAGCGTCACGGCGCCGTCGAGACCGCGGTCGCTGGCGATGGCGCGGTGCAGGACGGCGCGGATGTCGTCGTCCGACAGCGGCTGGAGCGCGAGGACGAGACTGCGACTGAGCAGCGGGCTGACCACGGAGAAGAAGGGGTTCTCGGTGGTGGCCGCGATCAGGCTGACGATCCGGTCCTCCACCGCGCTCAGCAGCGAGTCCTGCTGCGTCTTGGAGAACCGGTGCACCTCGTCGATGAACAGCACGGTGCGGCGGCCGGCGTACGTCAGCTCCCGCTTGGCGGCGGTGATGACCGCCCGCACCTCCTTGACGCCGGAGTCCAGCGCCGAGAGCTGCACGAACTGTCGCTTGGTGGCCAGCGAGATGACGTGCGCGAGGGTCGTCTTGCCCGTGCCCGGCGGGCCGTAGAGGACCAGCGACATCGGCTCGTCGGACTCCACCAGCCGGCGCAGCGGCGCCCGTTCGCCGAGCAGGTGCTGCTGGCCGACGACCTCGTCGAGCGCGCGCGGCCGCATGCGGACGGCGAGCGGCGCCCCGGGGTCGAACGCCGGCGTGACGCCGTCGCCCCCGGGTTCGTCGTCGAACAGCGAACTCACGGTTGCGAAGTTACCCGCGGGGCACGACGGAACCCGTGGAGCAGCGACGAATCGGAGATGTGACCGTCAGCGCGATCGGGCTGGGCGCGATGCCCCTGTCGACGAAGGAGCACCGACCGTCCGCCGCCGACGCGGAGGCCGTGGTGCACGCCGCGCTCGACGCGGGCATCACCCTGATCGACACGGCCGACGCCTATGCCCGTGACGAGTCGGAGTTCGGGCACAACGAGGAACTGGTGGCCAACGCCCTCCGCTCGTTCGGGCGGCCCGACGTCCTCGTGGCCACGAAGGGCGGGCACACCCGGCGCGGCCGCGACTGGGAGCTGGACGGGTCGCCGGCCTATCTCCGACGGGCGTGCGAGGCGTCCCTGCGCCGGCTGCACGTCGACGCGATCGGGCTGTACCAGCTCCATCGGCCGGACCCGGCGACACCGTGGGAGGACTCGATGGTGGCGCTGCGGTCGCTGGCCGACGACGGTCTGGTGCGGATGGTCGGGATCTCGAACGCGGACATCGAGCAGATCGACGCGGCGCGGGCGATCGTGGGCGACGCGCTGGTGAGCGTGCAGAACCAGTTCTCGCCCGGGTACCGCTCCTCGGCGGACGAGCTGGCGCACTGCGCCGCCGTCGGACTGGCGTGGCTGCCCTGGAGCCCGTTCGGCGGGGTGTCGGCCGCCGGGTCGCTGGACGCCAAGGCGCCGGCCTTCGCCGAGGTGGCCGACGAGCTCGGGGTCTCGGTCTACCAGGTGACCCTCGCCTGGCACCTGGCGCAGGCCGACGTCGTCGTCCCCATCCCGGGAGCGTCCCGGCCGGCGTCGATCGTCGACTCGGCCGCCGCGGCGGACCTCGTCCTGTCACCGGAGCAGCTCGCCCGGCTCCCGGCGGGCTGACAGGACTCGGTGTTCGTCGCCGGCCGCCGGCGTGCCGGACCGGCGGTGCGCGGCTCCTCCGGTGTCCAGACAGGCAGGCCCCCCGCGCGGCCACCGAGCTCTAGAGTCCCGCCCAGCCGGACGTGACCTCGAGAGGAACCGCCATGACCGACCTGCGCAACTTCGTCAACGGCGAGTACGTCGACAGCTCCGAGGGTCGGCGTTCCGAGCTGGTCGACCCCACGACCGGTGAGGTGTTCGCCACCGCCCCCGTCTCCGGTGCGAAGGACGTCGACCGCGCCTACCAGGCGGCCGAGGACGCCTTCCCCGCCTGGCGCGACGCCACGCCGTCGCAGCGGCAGAAGGCCCTGCTCGACTTCGCCGACGCGGTGGAGGCGCGGGCCGACGACCTGGTGGCCCTGGAGAGCCAGAACACCGGCAAGCCGCTCGCCCTGACCGCCAGCGAGGAACTCCCGCCGATGGTGGACCAGATCCGCTTCTTCGCCGGCGCCGCCCGGCTGCTGGAGGGGCGGTCCGCCGGCGAGTACCTGGCCGGGCACACCTCGTGGATCAGGCGCGAGCCGATCGGCGTCGTCGGGCAGGTAACCCCCTGGAACTACCCGATGATGATGGCGGTCTGGAAGATCGCCCCGGCGCTCGCCGCGGGCAACTCGATCGTCCTCAAGCCAAGCGACACCACGCCGGCGACCACGCTGCTGCTCGCCGAGCTGGCGGCGGAGTTCCTGCCGCCGGGGGTGTTGAACGTGGTGTGCGGCGACCGGGACACCGGGCGCGCGGTGGTCGAGCACCCGACGCCGCAGATGGTCTGCATCACCGGGTCGGTGCGGGCCGGGATGGAGGTCGCCGGCTCGGCCGCGGCCGGTCTGAAGCGCACGCACCTGGAGCTGGGCGGCAAGGCCCCGGTCGTCGTGTTCGACGACGCGGATCTGAGCAAGGCCGCCGAGGACATCGCGGTGGCCGGCTACTTCAACGCGGGTCAGGACTGCACGGCGGCCACCCGGGTGCTGGCCGCCCCGGGCATCTACGACGACTTCGTCGCGGCGCTGTCGGAGCAGGCGTCCTCCACCACGACGACGCAGCAGAACGGCCCCGGCGACGAGGACGCCCTCGTGCCCCCGGTCAACAACTCCAACCAGCTCGACCGGGTGCTGGGCTTCCTCGGTCGCGTCCCGGGGCACGCCACCGTGTCGGCCGGCGGCGCCCGGCAGGACGGCCGCGGGTTCTTCGTCGAGCCGACGGTCGTCGCCGGCCTGCGCCAGGACGACGAGATGGTGCAGACCGAGATCTTCGGCCCGGTGATCACCGTGCAGCGCTTCACCGATGAGGACGAAGCGGTCCGCTGGGCCAACGGCGTCGACTACGGCCTGGCCTCGAGCGTGTGGACGAAGGACTTCGGCCGGGCCATGCGCATGAGCAAGCGGCTTGACTTCGGTTGCGTGTGGATCAACACCCACATCCCGCTCGTCGCCGAGATGCCGCACGGCGGGTTCAAGCACTCGGGGCACGGCAAGGACCTGTCGGCCTACAGCCTCGAGGACTACACGCGCATCAAGCACGTGATGGCCAACATCGAGTCCTGAGCCGTCACCCGCCCCGTCAGAAGGGGATGTCGGGGTCGGGTGGGTGTGGTCGGCTGTTGCGGATCCGGTCGAGGGCGTCGGCGTAGAGCTGCCGGCCGGTGCGCCGGGGTGGCGGCTGGGGGCCGGTGCTGCCGTCGTCGGTGCCGAACGGCGGCGGGTAGGTGGTGATCGTG